>NZ_JAAVXH010000083.1:0-65698 GCF_012273755.1 Dickeya sp. CFBP 2040 | reverse complement strand
CTGATTTATCGGCGATATCAGCGCCGTTTTGCTCTTTGAGCAACGCGGTATTTTTGACGAACGCGGTGGTAGCCAGCTGTGTGGAGTTTGCGTTTTTTTCTGCTGTTGGCGCAGTGGGAACGCCAGTTAAAGCTGGGCTGTTGAGCGGTGCGTATTGCGGGTGAGGGTTGGCGGCGGTGATATGCGCGTTAAGTTGGCTGTCGGCGTACGCTTTCACCTCAATCGCTTTATCATCGACGTATTGCCGTGTCGCCAGCACTACCGACGGGTCGATTTTCAGGGTAACGGCATCGGCGCTATTGACGATCAGGATCATACGGACGGTTTGTACCCGGCCTGAACCTTCTTGCAACTGTGGTTTATAGGTATCCGCGCAGTTCGCCACAGCAACCAGATCGCCGTCGCTGTCGTACAGGCCGATCTCACGTATCCACCAGCCGCCTTCATTTTCAGGAATAACCTGTTCAGCAATGATTTGGTTGGGGTTTTTGGGATCGACACTCAGTGCGTTGAGTGGCGCACGGCGTTTTTCATTGACCAGTTTGGTTTGAGCGGGCATCGGGGTCGGCAGGCTGCCGCCGCCATCGCCTACCGCCATTTGCGTGATAGCCAGATGGTTACCCAGCGCGGTGGCGTTAGCCAGTTTTGCCGCGCCGATATTCGTTAGTAAAGCAAAGTATTTTGTACTCATGCAGATTACTCATACGGTTAACAGGATAGGATGCCGCAACGGGCATCGGGGAAGTCGGGGGAACTGACTGGTGATCACCAGCCGGCAGAGTGCCCCGGCTGTGGATTGAGTAACGGTAGTATGCGGGAGTATCCGGCGAGCCGCACCACACGGGCGTTGGCGTAAAGCAGAGACAACAGGCGGGTATGATTCGACATAAAAAAAGCCAGCGCAGGCTGGCTTAAGGGGAGGCGTGAATCAACCGCCGACGTTCAGATCATCAATAAGGTGAATGGCTGCCCCTGTGAACTCTTCGCCTGATATGCTGATGGTTTCCGGGAAGTAAGGGTAGATGGTCAGTTCGTCGCCGCTGTAAGAGCTGGCACCCAGCGAGACGCTGCCTTGTGTATCCAGATTGATGTTCAACCCCAGCATCTGGCGGCTGACGGGTTTGGCATCGGCAATCAAACGTTCCAGTTCGTTAAACGATTCCTCCGTAATTCCGGAGTCCTGGATGCCGATATCCAACCGGAAGGTGCCGGGGGCGTCACCGGTTTGCCACCATTCTTTGATGCGAATTAGATATCCCAGCGGCTCGACCACCCGGCGCAGCGCGCCGACGGTGCCCTTATGCCGATGGATAAAAAACGCATCTTTGATGACTTTGCGTTTGACGGACTCTGACCAGCTTTCATCCCAGCGATCAACCGACAGTGTCCAGGCCAGATAAGGCAGCAACTCGACCGGGCAGGTATCAGGATTCCAGATCTGGCGCAGGGGAATCGGCACTGTTTCCAGACTGGCGCCCGTGGTTGCAACCGCATGTTCCAGGTCGGAGGAACCGGGGGGAAGCAGGGGGCTTTTATTCATCCGTTCCCCCCAATGTCAGGGTGTAGCCGGTGCAGTGCGACGCCTGAGTATCGTCCAGTACGATATCCGCAGACGGACTCGCCAGTTCCACCCGCTGCACCCCTTCCACATGCAGTGCCGCGTAAATGGCGGAGCGGCGGATGTCGCGTCCCAGACGATGCTGGGTTGTGACATAACTCTGTAGCTTCTTCTCGGCAGCAGCACGTATCGGTTCGGCTTCCGGTCCGGGGTACAGATAAAGTGTGGCACTAATGTTGTAAGGAACAATCACCGCTGATTTGACGGTGACCCGGTCAGCTACCGGCCTGACGTCCTCGGCGTTAAGCGCGGCGTTCACGGTGGCGATGAGCGCATCACTGGCGGTGCCGTCGTTTTCGCGCGACAGAACCGACACCAACACCTCAGCAGGGCCGGGGCTGATAACGGAAATATCCGCCACCTGGCCGCTGGCGCTGCGCCCATGGAACTGGTAAGCGCCGATGGAACCCGCCACGCTTAGACCTTCATAAGCCTGCTGGATACGCAAGCGGAAGTCGGTATCAGACTCCATCACGGCGGCGATGGGGGGAACGGCGGTCGTATTGGCTGGGGTGATCACCAGTCGGGAAACGTTGACGTTAGCACCCAACTGGTCCAGGTCGTTGCCCCTGGCGAATGCCAGCATACCGGCCTGCGCGGCCTCATTAATGCGCTGGCGCATCAGCAGTTCGCGGTAAGCATTTTCCTGCAACAGCTTCACCAGCGGTTCAGACTCCAGTGTCAGCGTGCGTGCGACGGCTTCTCGCTCATCACCGCTGTAGAGTGATAACAAGGTTTCCTTGCGCGACGCGTACAGGGTTTCATAATCCAGCGTTTCCACGACGCTTGGGGCGGGTAACTGACTTAAATCGATAATAGGCATGATCTCAGCTCACGGGAATGGTTAACGAAAGGGGGGTGCCGTTGCCGGCCAGCGTGCCGGAAATATCCACAATCAACTGGCCGTCATAGTGGCTTTCCATTGAGATGGATGTCAGCGTCAGTCGGGGTTCCCACTTCAGCAGCGCGACATAGCAGGCCGCCTGCACCTGTAGCTTCAGTGCGGGTGTCTGCGGTTGGTCAATCAGGGTCGAAAGCAGTGACCCATAATCGCGCCGCATCACCCGGCTGCCTTGCGGGGTAGTCAGAATGTCGCGTACGCTTTGACGCAGATGTTCCAGATCGCTGATGCGTTTGCCGGTGTTGCGATTCATGCCGGTGTACGACGTACTGGTCATAGAGGTCCTCCTGTTGTGCCGCCGCCACTTTGTACGCCGCTGTGCTGATGGGTATGCACCACCACGCCATTAGAGGAGAAACTTCCCCCTGAATGGGTGACGCTGCCTGTGATGCTGCCGCCCTGCTGCACTTCAAGGGTTTGGGTGATCAGCTTATGCGTACAGACGACTTCTGGGGTATCCAGCGTGATGCGTTCGCTGGCGTTGATGGTGACGTTTTTGGTGGTAACGGACACGGATTCCGCCGCGACGACCGTGGCGGTTTTGATGCCGGTGACGGTCAGTGCGCCGTTGGCTGGTTCATATTCCATCACCGCGCCATCAGGGAAGCTGATGTGGCAGGCATCCGCAGAAACCGATGGCGCGGGATGGCGTTCGCTATAAATACCCGGTACGACAAACGCCGTATTGAGTTCACCTCCTATTGCAAGTATGAGTACCTGTTCACCCACCGACGGCGCCCACCATTCGCGGGAACTCCCCGCACGACGGGACAGCCAGTGGAGCCACCCGGTGACCATGCCACCGGTCTGCACGCGGCAGCGTGCCTGCTGGGTATCGACTTCGGTAACGACGCCGATACGAATCAGGTTACGCAGCGCGCGCTGGATTTCGGAGAGATATTCGTATGTATTCATGGTGGGAAGAATGCGTCTTCCCGCGAAATGAGACAATTTGCCGTGGTTGTGTGGCTTCTGATAGCACCGTTGCTACGCCACATTATTCCAACGCGTACGACCCAGCTTTTCGCGGTGGAACAGGATGATGACAGGATATAAATCCAGAAGGGCAAGTCGTGGTTATTCCTGGTAAATGGTTATTCCTGGTAGCTAGTGCGTTATTCTTAAAATAACGTGCGATAAGGAAAATAACCGCGAAGGGAGGTATTCAATTAGCGGATGCCGCTGCGGTAATAAAATAGAAATAAACGAGGGGATGATAATTATTGAGCGGGTAATAACCATTCGGTATGGTTAGCAATGAAATAAACAGGCCGTTTTGTCACGGCCTTATCGGGGAAATATATCTCAGAGCATCAGTTGCCTTGCCATTGGCTGATTAATTCACCTGCAATATAGAGTGAATGGGGGCGGCTAGCCGGTTCGGGCGGCGTGGGTTCCGGTTCATAATGCACTTGCAGCGTCTGATTCTGTTCAGTGACGCGATTGCGTTCCGTCAGATTAAGCCGAACGGACAATGTGCTGGTGTTATCGGCATGGTTATCGATGGTGAAACTGATACCTTTATTGCGAATGCTCTCGCGTGTTAACAAGTCTGGTTGATTTTGACGCACCCAGAGTAACAGGGTGACAAAAAGCGTATCCGGGTTATCAGTGAAGTTATTCAGCGTCAGCAGCAACTGATAGCGGTATTCGAATGACAGCGACGGCTCCTGCAATGCAGCAATTTCACCTTCCTGAATCCGAAACTGTAATCTATTACTTAATAAAGGTAATGCCGTAGTCAGTGCAAGTCTGAGGCTTTGCGGTTTTTGCATAGTAAGATTCCTGGTGTGGCGACGATCTCCAGGTTGCCTGATTTGATTTAATTAAGGCGAACATGGAACCAATGAGCCTGATTATTCCCAGATATTAATGCTTTCCTGTGAGCTGGAAACGCTAATATCGGGCAGGGTCACGGCAGTGCCGTGTGGCAGAAGCGGACCAAGGTCCGCCAGCCCTGGGTTAGACTGCATAACCGTTTCTACCACGCCTTGCGTGCGGCCATAGTAGCGGTAACAGAGCGCGTCCAGGGAGTCGTCCTGATGGGCGTAGACTTTCATGTGACACCTTTAATTGCAGATAAAATAAGGCCGAATAAAACGGGGCTTTTCTGACCCTTTATCCTCCAGAGGATTGGTGTTGCCCGCAATACAGGAGCGCTGTAGCGCTGATGGCACAACAACGGATAAAAAACGTTTCGGTGAACAATTCCCCCGACCGATATTGATCGGCAGGGGGAGTGCGTGTTGTTCTACAACTCGAATTATTTAGGGTCTATAAAGTGAAATATATCACCAACGAACAGATCTACACTGGGTCAAATAATACAATTTATATAATACAGGTCATGCCAAATGTATATACCGGTTTTAACCGGGTAGGCTGTTGTTATTAAACAGTCTGAATACGAAAATAAATTTTGCTGTGTATCGGTCTGGCGCGTTGGCCACAGAGAAAATCCATTAATTTGTATGTGCTTCTGGCGGAGTGCCAGATTATTTCACGTCGGTCGTTATTATCCATCGCAATCCCTCACAACATTTGTTGTTCGAACCATTCCTTCATTCGTTGCCCATCACTGCTGTTCTTCAGAAATTGTTGGTAATCACTGTTCGGGAGTTCGCCGTGAGACAAGTCGGCGATTAACGCCATGGCGATTTTCATTTCTTCAGGATTACATTGTGATATCAAAGACATATCGGCAATCAATCGAATCCTTGACAAGGTCAGCTCTCTGCTTTCAGTCTGTTCCACGGTACCTCTTCCATTGTGAGACTGTATTTATATACAGTACTTTAATTCAGTAGTATTAGTCAACTTATAAGTGCAGGACCTGTGCACTCATGATGTGCTTTTCATCAACGGCGAATATAGTTTTATTCCTAATTTCATCAATCAGTTGACCGTTAATTCTTACCCTGGCCCCGCGCACCAGCGCCTCCCGTTCCCAGCGAGAGGTTTCAATGCCTTGCTGACGAAGACGGGGGTGTAACGAGGCCAACTGGTCACGCTGAAAATAGGTTAGTCGTGCTGAAGGAACACGAGGAATATCACTAAATGCGTAAGGGCGAACGCCCGATGAAAACGCTCCCCCACAGTTATTGACAGAACTCCAAGGGCGACTATGCCGATAGCCATCGACGACATCATTGCTGGCATGGTGTTTAGCGACAATTTGCCATTCATCTGGTCGGGTGGTGAATACCTGTTCGCTGCCGCACTGGGCGGAAAAAATACCCACGGTGCGTACAATCGCTTCGTCGTAGGCGTTTAATCGTTCGCTGGCGGCTCTGGCGACACGGACTGACTGGTGTTTTCGGGCAACGTTTGCACCGCCTTGTGCTTCGATATAGGCGGCAAAATCGCCGCGATCGGCGGCGTATCTCACCATCTCGGCCTGCTCGCCCAGCGAGTCCGTCAGGGATAGGCTACGAATCCTCCGGCATTCACGGTATGCGCCAACCGTGGGCAGACCGATAAAATGGAACTGAGGAATACGCCAGAGCGATGCCCAGGCCGAGGCGGCCGCAGCCATATCTTTCAGCGGCTTTCCGGTTTCATGGTCTGATTCGCCATCCAATGCATAACCATCAATGTTTTTAGCGATATATTTGGCGACATAGGCCGTTGCACCGCCTTTGTTGATGTGTTTGCAGTCAAACAAGCGTTGTACTGCGTCGCTGTTTTCCTGTTGCAGCACATAACGTCGCAGGATATCGACAACCGCCTGACGCTGCGCGCGCTCGCAATACAGCATCATGTGCCAGTGCGGCGTGCCGTCGTGATGAGGCTCGACGACCCGCAAACCGTAGATATGCAACTTGCGATCTTTGAGCGCAGTACGGATTTTGCTCCAGAGTTTGACCAGATAGTGCTGGGTCATTTTGGGCGAAGGGCAATCCGGCATCCATGTAGTGTTAGGCAAGACCTGGTTATTGCCGCGGGTACGAGTAGGATGATAATGGCCGGGAGCGGTCAGCGTTACCAGCATACCCATATGGTGGTGTGCGGTGGCGTAACGTTCAATGCCCGCCAGCATCGCCATCAGTTCCATGCGCCGAATGTTTGGGTTGGCGATACTGGCCATGACTTTATCGACCAAATCCACACGCTCGCCACTGCGGGTGTTTTCCAGCTCGCGGCTTTTCAGAAAATCCAGCGTCGCCAGACGTCGGTGGCGGATATCCTGCCAGGCCTGACGGCTGAGAAACGCAGACGCAGCGCGGCTGACTTCGCCGCTGGCAATCCATAATGCTTCGCGCCAGCGGGTTCGCTGGATTTTCAACTGGCGCTCCCACCATCGGGGAGTGACCAGTCGCATGATGCCGGAAAATACCTGTTCTAACGTCATCGACCCGTTTTGATGACGATGCCAGTGGGCGGGCGTTACGTTTAATGCGTGCGCCAGTGCCGCTAACTGGCCATAGATGTGCGTTTGTGTTTCATGACTGAATAGCGGTGCATGACCACTGGCCGATTTCTGTAAGTAGCTTTCGCAGCAGGCGTTGTAGGCATCGTTCATATGGCCGGCAATGCGACGGGCAAAGGCGGATAAGACCTTGTCCGGCATGTCCGGCAATTGATGATACTGTTCCGCTTCACTGATGAAGTGCGACGAACCGGCGGTGTTCATTCGGTAACGGGTATTAACGGCGTCGATCCGGGGCCACAGCCGTCGGTGAACTACCCTCAGCAGATAGTTGAACGCAACCTGTAGCCCCTGATGTTGCTTCAGATACTCGAAACGACGCCGAAAGTGATCGGCCAGAAAACGTGGTAGCAGCGCCAACTGATACAGTACTGCTTGCCCTTGTTGCAGGGTATCCGAAGACAGCGTGCTGGATTCAGGCAGGATGGCGGAGCGGGGGGCATTCCAGGCATAGACCCAGTGATGACACCCGTTGTCAGCGCTTTTTTCAGTTTCGTCAGACATCATAACCAACCAACGTGTTGCCTACCCGATGAGCGTATGCCGGATTAGCGGCGCAAATAGCTGCATGTTGCTCCAGCCAGTCAGCCAGTAAGTTCGCCGTCACGACGGCAAGCGGTAGTGGCGTTGCCGCTGCTCGCGGATTTCCTGGCAGGAGACGCAACACACCACCCCCGGAATCGCCTGACGGCGGGCTTGAGGAATCGGAGCCTCGCAATCCTCGCAGACTGATGAGGACGGCGTCGCAGTGGAGGTGCGTGCCTGAGCGATTTGTGCGTCCAGCAGCATGGCTTGCTGCTCCTGAGAAATGTCCATACTGTCTGCCATCAGTGCGTCTCCCATATCTGGTGCCGGATTTTTTCAGCTTCCTGTTGCAGCAGCGCTACCAACGCCTGCAAGGACAAGCGTTCTTGCCAGGCGTGCTGTGCCAGTTGCTCCAGATGCTCGCTATAGCGATGCGCAAACTCCGTGCGCCAGACATCATTCGGAGGAGCGTCCTCCGTGATGGTGTGGGGCTGATGTATTAATCGTGTGTTTTTCATACAATCTCCTGATAATAAGCAGCAACAAATCCTGCCTGCCGAACGGCGGCCTTTGCGCTGGTGGTTGGGGTAATGACGGTTGTTTTTTGGGTGAAATTCGTTGTCAGTGAAAAAACGGCTGCTAGCCTGAATAATGTTCGGGTTTGATGCTGGTCAGGATGTCTGGCGCATCGATAAACATGCTGTGTAATTCACCCACCGCGCGAATTAGCGCTTTAGCCCATTGGCAATCGGGATCGTCAATGCGCCGTAAAGGCTGATTAAACTCCTGGTTGGTAAGCCCGGCATGAAAAAATAACGTACGACGCTCACTGAGGGTGAGGGATCTAATCGATGGTAATAAATGGGTTTGTTCCTGTTTTTCCGGTTCCCCGAACGCGCTGCGCAGTTCGCTTAGTGCACTGACAATCCTTTCTCTGGCCATCTCATCCATCTCGTCCAGGTAGTAGACGCACCAGCGTTGGTGCAATGCGGCATGAAAACACAGCGTGCGCCGATAGCGTTCAGATAATCGCCGGTAAAATAGGCATGTCTGTTCCCAGCGTGAATCCGCAAAGTGTTTTCCGAGAAGCGCTCGCAAATTTGGCGGCAGAGTCTGTAGATGCTCGGCGGTAAAAGCATAATGTGGTTTCATGATTACGCTCGCTCGCCATCATGGCGGTTAGTATTTGGCGTCAGGATTTTACGATTAACTTCATTCGATTTTTCGAATTTAATTTTAAAGTCATTGCTGCCATTCACAGGAATTAAACGGCAGTCCCAATCCGATAACGTATGGATAGCTAAGGCAACTAAAAACAGGGTTGCCGTCCAGAAAGGAGTGAATGCCGTTTTTGCATTTGCAAAATAAGGTGGCGCGATGGTACTGCTGATTGACGGATGTTGTTGCCCCGTATGATGCGGGATACGCCACATTACAGGTACTGGCGCTACCGCTCGCATTGCATTGTGCAAGCAGGTGAAAGTCGCCCTTGCCTGAACAGGTATACTATGAGGTATGCGGTTATCGATGGAAAAGTTCGTTTCCGTGCTAATGAATCCACTCGATGAAGTAGGATTATCCTCAGAAATGAGCGATAGAATTGAAATCTCGTCCGACATAAAGCAATATCTCCCCCAGGCTAGGGTGTTCTATGGTGTTACATGTGCTATGCAGACACTATAAAACACGTAACGTGTATATGTAAATACTCGTGAGGTGTTTTTGAATACAAATGGTGATGCCGCGTCTGCGGCCTCCGTGCTTGAGCGCATTATGTCGAGCTATGGAGTAAAGACTCAGAAGGAACTGAGCGAGGTGACTGAAATACCGACCAATACAATCAGTAACTGGGTTCAGCGAGGGAACGTGCCGGGTAATATTATTCTGAAATGTGCGCTTGATACTGGAGCGGATGCCGGATGGCTGGTAACAGGTGAATTTGCAAATGCAAATGTCTTTGCCCATAAATCACCACTGAAGGGCAAAGCGCTTTATGAGCAGATTTTGTCATCAGGCGGTAAGGCGGTGCTGCGTCGTATGCTGGATGCCTATGGGTTCAGTACGCAAAAAGAACTGGGGGATTTGTTGGGTATTGCGCCCGGTACGATTAGCACCTGGATTCGCCGTGATTTCTTTCCTGGGGATGTGGTGGTTACCTGCGCGCTCGATACCGGTGTGTCTCTGGCGTGGCTGGCGACGGGTAAGGGGTCGCCACAGCAGCATGACACCCCTGCCGGTCGCCACGATGACGGCAACGTATGCCTGATTCCACGCAATGTGTTGAAAACCGGTAAATTACAGGAAGCAGGGGAATGGAAGGCTGACCCACAGTTTATTCCAGCCGGATTGCATACGCCTTTGTTGGTTGAGGGCAGTTCGTCTTCCTGGCTGGTGGATACCGGTATTACCAGCATCAGCAATGGCCGTTGGTTGCTGGATATTGATGGTAAGAACGATATCTATGACGTCGCACTGCTGCCGGGGCGCAAAATGCAGGTCGAAGGTGGCGGTTTGCAATTCCAGTGTGGGGTGGATGAGGTTACGCCACGTGGTGTGGTGGTGCTGACATTCATACCCAGTTTATGAGATCAACACACCCGGTGCGTTCATCATGCATAGCACCGGGTGTGTTTTTATTTGACCTTTGTCATCAGCCCTGACATGTGATGGTCGTGACAATATTTATTATCTGGTCAGAAAAATAACGTTGAAAATGTGATGCGTGGTCGGGAATGATTTTACTTTTGCTGAGTTATCCAGATTGTATAATTTATATACGGCAAAAAATAATGTCATGCATGTAAAAATGCATCATACAATTAACATTGCTATTACATTGGTTTCTATTTTTGGGGTAACAGAATAAAGCCGAAATTATAGCTGATGGCTATCATGCTGTTATTTTATTTTTCATATTGTTGTTCGTTATCACCTTTCAGATAAATATCTATTCCCTTCTAATGATTTGGTTTTTCTGCCTTTAATTTAAGACGATATGAACTGTGATGACTGTCTAATTGTTTAGTGATTGCCCACGCTTTTATTAAACTACGATATATACAGGCCGATAAATTTTCGAGGCTGGGATGCGCAGTCTGAAAACCTGGATGGTAGTCATTTACTGAATTATTACGTGGCGATGCATTTATCCGTCATGATTGCCATGCTGCAAATATTATGGCAATCGGATAACGATAATCATAAACAGGTGATTCTATGAGTATTCTGGGTGAAAAATACGATAGTCTTAAAGTTGGAACCCGGTTGTCACTAGGGTTTGGCTCGGTGCTGTTATTGTCGCTGGTGGTATTGGTTTCCGGCATCTTTGGGTTTCGTGCCGTGGATGATAATAATAATAAGGTGCTGTTGACCAATCAGCTTAATGCCGCATTGGCTCAGGCTCGCGTCTTGCGTACGCAATTTCAGTTTACGCATGACTACAATGTTATGGAGAAAAATGGGGTACTGGTCAATAAAATGGGTGACATTATCGTTCAGGCTAAAAGTCTGAGTTGGGATAAGAGCACCATTGATGATATCGAACGTATTGATCAGGATTTGAAAACTTATCGCACCGCGCGAGATGCCTTTATTACCGCCAGTAAAACGCGAGATGCAGCCGGGTTGAAAATCGGCCAGGATGAAAGCGAAAAGGTGCTTGAAACGTTCCAGAGTACGTGGCAACAGGCAAGTGGCATCCCCGCTGATATCCAGGTAGTGCTGTATCAACTCAGTGAGCATATGTCTGCCATTCGCGATGTGGCGCATGATTTGCTGCTGGCGCCGTCTGACAGCACGTTGGCGGTGACCCTGAAACGTATTGATATCGCGGAAAAGGCTATTAAGGAAAAAGCCGGGCACGTGCCGCCGGAAGTGCAAACGGGGTTGAAAACAGCATGGGATTATTTTCTGGCGTATCGCCAGTCTGCCAGGGCTTATCTGGTGGCATTTCAGGATGAAACCCGTGCCAGTCAGGCCATGACGGCTGCGGCGGAGGCAGTGAATACGGATGTATCCACCTTGTTTAACCAGCAACTGGCTAATTCCAGCCAGACCATCCAGTCATCGGAATTAAAAATGACGGTGACCGGGGCTGCGGTCATTTTGCTTGGCATCGTCATGACATGGCGCATTGCGGTGCAGATTGTGGCCCCAATTCAGCAAGGGTTGTCAGTGGCGGAGCGTATTTCCAGCGGTGATCTCTCGTCGTCGATCAGTTCTTCGCGTCGTGATGAGCTGGGTATGTTGATTTCCGCCATGGCAAATATGAACGACAAATTGCGAACCATGATTCTGGATATTCGGGAAGGGGTGGGAAATGTGGCGTCTGCGTCGGCGGAAATCGCCGCAGGCAATGTTGACCTTTCATCACGCACCGAACAGCAGTCGGCAGCGGTGGTGGAAACCGCCGCCAGTATGGAACAGTTGACCTCGACGGTAAAACAGAACTCGGAAAATGCGCATCATGCCTCGCAACTGGCATCGGAAGCGTCGCAAAATGCCATCAAGGGCGGTGAAATCGTCAGTAACGTGGTGAAAACCATGAACGATATCTCCAGCAGTTCCAAACGTATTTCTGAAATCACGTCGGTGATTAATAGCATCGCGTTTCAGACTAACATTCTGGCGTTGAATGCGGCGGTTGAAGCGGCGAGGGCGGGTGAGCAAGGGCGCGGTTTTGCGGTCGTCGCCAGTGAAGTCCGCAATCTGGCACAGCGTAGCTCGCAGGCGGCTAAGGAAATCGAAGGGCTGATTCAGGAGTCGGTTTCACGGGTCAATACCGGTTCCGAACTGGTGGATGATGCGGGTAAAACCATGCAGGATATCGTGCGATCTGTCACGCATGTATTTGACATTATGGGCGAAATTGCCTCTGCATCGGATGAGCAGAGCCGCGGTATTAGCCAAATTGCTCAGGCTGTTACCGAACTGGATAGCACCACACAGCAAAATGCGGCATTGGTGGAAGAGTCATCTTCGGCAGCCAGTTTGTTGGAAGAACAGGCGCAGTTACTGATGCAGACGGTATCCGCGTTTCATCTGGGCGATGATCATCATTCGCATCATGGCGGTGCAACGGCTAATCATCAGGCATTATTGCTGAGCAAACCGGGCCAGTCAGGCCGGAAAACGGCGCATAAGAAGGCTGAGTCGCAGCCGGCTGGCGGCACAACACACCATGCTGATAAAGATGAATGGGTGAAGTTTTGAGTGGCATGACAGGGTTAGCATCATCGGGCGCTAACCGTGTTAAATCTTAATCATAACAGTCAGTTCTCATTACCTCGGTTTGGGCAATGTCGTTACAACTGCGGCGTTGCCCTTTTTTATTGGATGTTGGTCATATTTATTGGATGCAGGTCATGTCTTGTTGTTGCAGTGAAAGTCGCACGGTGTGACTAATGATCCCGATACGTATTCGCCGGTTTCCAGTACCCGCTGTGAAAATCATCAACCGGAAAACAGCCGCCGTTACGAATTTGCTGTTCCTCCATGGCCCCCAGACATTGTGGTTCATTGATATAGGTTCCCGCGACCAGACTCTCGCAGTTACCGCCCAGGTAACAGACAAAGATCACCAGTGCGAACATAGATTCCTCAACAAGTTGGGTGTTGATGTTACGCGTTGATTGTGAGTGTAGATGAAAAAAACCGACCGGGAGCGCCGTTTACCGCGACCCGGTCAAAGATTAATCGATGGAAAGCACCACATTGGCGCCATCGCGCACCAGATCACGAGGCAGGGTATTTTTCAGCCGCTGACCGACGCGTTTGGTCAGCCCCAACGTGGTCTGTTGCCAGGTCAACAGCATCTCATCATGGTTGATGAAGGAGGGGGGGTAAATGTCTTTGCCTCGATACCAGTCCACAGCCTGCTCTGCGCTGAGCGCACAGGCATTCGCGCTGTCAGGGTTGCCCAACGCCACGATAGCTTCATGTTGCCAGCGATAGCCTTTGGCAAAGCGCTCTGCCAGTTTGATGCCGATACGGGAGAACCGTATTCTGCCCAGCATGGGTTGTACTGCTGTCGGAAACAACCAGATTTCATCGTCCCGCTGCCACAACTGTAATTGCTGTTCTGACCATTGCAGACCCGCCTGTCGGGCATGTTGGCGAATCAGCTGTTCATCTTTGTGGCTGAGAGGGGTAAACGGCAACCTGCCAAGTTTGTAATCCGGCGCTGCCAGCGGCGGTACGCTGGCGGTTTTACGTAAACGCGCCACAAAAAAACCTTCGCTGTCGTAAACTTGCGGGAAGACGTGTAAGAACCCCTCATCGGTGAGCGCACGATGCGCTTGCGGGAAGAGATCCTTTAACGATTCGCTCTCGCAGGCATCGGGGAACTGTTGCATCAGCCAGCGGCAAACATGTTGGTTTTCCTGATGATTCAGCGTGCAGGTGGAGTAAATCAGTACGCCGCCTGGTTTCAGAGCATGGAAGGCGCTTAGGATCAGCTCGCGCTGGGTCGCCGCGATATCGGCGATGCTTTCCAGCGACCAGTGGCTCATGGCGGCAGGATCTTTCCTGACCACACCTTCACCAGAGCAGGGCGCATCCAGCAGGATAGCGTCAAACGTTTCTGGCAAAGCACTGCCGAATACCCGGCCATCAAAGTGCGTCAGCGCTGTATTGCTGACTCCGCAGCGGTGCAGGTTGGCGTGCAACACCTTAACCCTGCTGGCAGAGTATTCATTGGCGACGATAACGCCCTGATTGTTGAGTCGGGCGGCGATCTGCGTGGTTTTGGAGCCGGGAGCGGCGGCCATGTCCAGCACCTGTTCCGGGGTATCATTTACCATGAACAGTGCGCTGACCGGCAGCATAGAGCTGGCTTCCTGAATGTAGAACAGGCCAGCCAGATGCTCCAGCGTGTTGCCGAGCCGCATGGCTTCTTCATCAGCGTTCAGTAACCAGAATCCTTCATCGCACCAGGGTACGGCTTCCAGTTCCCAACTGTAGGGCGCGACCAGCGCAAGAAAATCGGGCACGCTGATTTTTAACGTATTAACACGAATACTGCGGCGCAGCGGTCGCTGGCAGGCATCGATAAAGGCATCCATGCTCAGATGTGCAGGCATGATGGCTTGCATGGCGGTCAGAAAATCGGGAGTGAGGGAGGCGGGAATAGGTTTGGCCACAACAACGGTTCCGTTACAACAACAATCAAAACGCCAATCTTACCATATCCCGGCCACCGGGAGGGATAGCGACTCACCGCTACAGGTGCGGGTGAGTCGCAGGTATCGGGCTTATCGTTCCGGTAGCGCTGTTCCCCAGTCGCGCCAGCCAGCCGGTTCTTCGCCGTGCAACAGGAAGTGTTTGCCAGCTTGTGCGGCAGGGGCCAGCGGAGTAGCCGGCGGCGTAGCAAAGGCGATGCCGCCACGAATAAATTGCTGGAACGTGCCGCTCTTGATGACGCCGCCGGTCAGGCCAAATTGCAGGTTATAACCAGAGGCCAGCCAGAATACGGAGTTATCACGCACCAGATGAGCGTGGCGTTTACTGATGCGCAGCGCGACCGATACCCGATCAGACAATGCGCCGAGCGACAGACCGGTTACCGTGCCGACCTCAATCCCACGGAACAGCACCGGGGTGCCTATCTGTAGCGATCCGGCTTCAGCGGTGTCAACACTGATGTTCAGGCCATCCTGATAACGGGAGTCGGAAATGGTGGCTTTCTGCAGCTCAAAGCTACGGGTAACGGCGCCGTTACCCGGTTCGACGTTGATGTAAGGCTGGATCAGCGTTTCCAGATGGTTCACTCCGGCGGCGGAAATTTCCGGCGTCACCACCGAGAAACGGGTGCCGGCGCGGGCGAAATGGCGTACATATTCCGGGTACAGCACCGCCTGCACCCGCACTTCATCGCGCTGTTCCGCCAGTTTCAGCGATTCCAGTTGGCCGATATCGATACCGAGATAACGGATCGGCATTCCCGCGGAGAGTTTGCTGGCGTCGTAGGTACGCAGCGTGATCCGGCTGCCAATCGCTCTGGCGGCGGTTTCGTTGTTATATAACGGACGTTTGCCGCCTTGTACGTCGGCAGCGCCGTCCACGTTATCGAAACTAATGGCGCCTTTCAGCGCCCGGCTGAGCGGAGACGCTTGTACCGTCAACCCCGCGCCGTTGAGTTGCACGCGTGCACCGCCTTCGGCCCAGAAAACGCTATTATCGGTGAGCAATTTGCGGTATTCAGGCCGGATATACACATCAATTTCGAAGGCTTCCGCTTTGGGACGAATGTGGGTGATTTCACCGACCTGAAATTTACGATACAGCACGACCGAGCCTTCCTGAATATCCGGCAGGCTGTCGGTCAAGAGTGTCAGTGTCGTCGGCAGGGTAGTGCCCTGAATCCCGGCGCCGGCTTTTTCCCGATCACTATAGAGCGGGTAACGCGACTGGGCATCGCCGGTTGAACCCGGCAGCACGGTGACGCCGCCGTTCAGCCACTCCTGGGCGCTGGCGCCTTGCATCTGCACACCGTCAAGTCCCAGCTTGACGTTGACTCGGCTGCTGGCGATGAACTGACTGTCTTTGTGCAGCAGGTGACGGTATTGACGATCAATGACCGCGCTAAAATTGACGCCGTTATCGGTTAGCGTGCGTTGAACAATGCGGCCAATTTGTACGCCATGCAGCATAACCGGCTGGCCGCTGTCGATGCCGTAACTCTGGCTGGCGGTTAATTCAACAATGAGAGCCCCCGGTTGCTGTAGCTGCTGCTGGGTGGCGTCAGTGACGGTGAAGTGCTGTTGCGGCTTGCCATCGCCGGGAACCAGCGTCAGCGTGGTACCGACCAGCAGACCTGGCAGGTTGAGGTCGCTTAGCGACAGACGCGGCGTGGCCAGTTCGATCCGGGTGTTTTCCCGCATCAGCGGCACTACCGATGGGTCAACAATCAATTCTCCGGTAACGCGCTGGTTCGCCTCAAGGGTGAGTCGTTGCAGCGTGCCGACTTCTAATCCCTGATACAGCAGTGGCGTATGTCCGGCCTGTAGCTTGTCGCCGGAAGGCAAGTCCAGCGTAATCTGTACACCACGCTGGCTGCGCGCCAGATCCGGGTACAGTTCGTAGTTCTGATCCGCTGCTGCAGGCTCGCCCTGTTTAGGGGAGTCAAAGGCGACCGCGCCGTTAACCAGCGCAGACAGATTTTGCATCTCGACGGTGGCACCGCTGAGACTGACGTCTGCTTTCAAACCGGAGACGTTCCAGAATCGGCTGTTCTTTTTCACCAGAGCGGTAAAACGGCGATCAATCAACACATCGATTATCACGCCGCGATGATCGGCATTAACGCTGTAATCGTACACTTTCCCGACGGGAATTTTGCGAAAATAGACCAGTGACCCCGCATTCAACGAGCCGAGATCGTCGGCGTGCAGGTGCACCAACAATTCTCCGCTGTTAACACGGTATTTGGGTTGGTTGTCTTGTGCGGTGAAATGGCTGGCGGGATCGCCGTGACCGGGCAACATGCCGATGTAATTGCCGCCGACCAACGCATCCAACCCGGACACCCCGGCCAGCGAGGCTTTGGGCGTCACCAGCCAGAACTGTGTGCCGTTGCGCAGCGCGTCTTTCATGTCGCTACGAATGCTGGCGATGACCTGAATAGTGCGCAAATCATCGCTGAGTTTTATGTTGCGCACGGTGCCGACTTCAACCCCCTGATAGCGCACTGGCGTACGGCCAGGGACGATGCCGTCCGCCGACACGAAATCGATAGTTACCGTTGCGCCACGCTCCTGCTGGTTGGTGTAAAGCAGCCAGCCGGCGATCAGCAGCGCGATAAAAGGCAGCAGCCAGAATGGCGACAGGCGACGTCGGGTTTTGACATTGGCTTCAGTGGGGGTCATCGGCGTTGGGTTTTGCATGGTTATCCTACTAATTATTAATCGTTATCCCATATCAGTCGGCTATCCAGCCACTCGACGGACAATATGGTCAAAATAACGGCGGCGCCAAAATAGAACGCCGCGGGTCCCATGGTAAAGGCAAGCAATTGGTCGCGGTTAACCAGCGACATGGTCAGGGCGATGACGAACAGGTCGAGCATCGACCAGCGACCGATCCAGTTCATCAGACGTAATAACCGCATACGCGTCATCTGGCTGTATTGCACCCGAAAATGAATACTGAGCAACAGGAAAGAGGTGATGACTACCTTGCTGAACGGCACCAGAATACTGGCGATGAAAACCACCAACGCCACGGGAATATTCCCGGCGGCCAGTGACATAATGCCTGAAAAAATCGTGTCTTCCCGGCGAACGCCGTTGACGTAAATCACCGAAATCGGCATCAGATTGGCGGGCAGCAGCAAGATGACGGCGGAAATCAACGCTGCCCAGGATTTTTGCAAGCTATAAGGACGCCGCCGCGTGAGTGGGGTATGGCAACGTTGACAGCGCCCCAGATTATCTGGCTCGGCGGTAAAATGGCAGGACAGGCAGACCAGCGCCTGCGGCGAGTTCGTGACGCGCTGTGGATAGTAGCGCTGCCAGAGTTGCTCGCTATTCAGATGAATCAATGTCAACAGACTGAGCGCTATCAGAGCCAGAAATGCCAGCAACCCGTTGCCGGGCAGGACCTCGGAAAATTCACGTACTTTAATTGATGCGACCGCCAGACCGACCAGATACACATCCAGCATGACCCACTCTTTCAGGCGTTCGAAGAGCAGCAGCACCGGGCGCAGGTTCATGCCGACACGGGGGGCGAAAAACAGATACAGCAGGGCGAATACCAGCGTCAGTGGTGCGCCGATAGTACAAAATGCGACGATGCTGGCGGTGACCGGGTGTCCCTGACGCGTGATTTGCCAGATGCCTTCCAGCAGACTGGCACTGATTGATACGCCCAGCAAGCGGATATTAAGCAGTGGCTCGGTATAGGCGAAGGGCATCAGCACCAGCATGGCAAATGCCATTGCCGCGAGTCGGGAAATAGGCCAGTCTCGACCGCTGCCGATGTGCGCCGCGCAGCGCGGACAATGGCCATGTTGATGGCGTTTAAGCCGGGGCAACATAAATAATTGGTCGCATTGTGGGCAACGTTGCAGGCGGCGCGGCGCGGTTGGCGGCAAATCAGCCGGCCCGGCAGACGGGGCGGCGTTATAAATTTTCATATTTCCTGCAAGAAGGTTAACAGGACAGGTATTATCATAGTGTAACTGAATGATGAATGACACAAAATCACTGCTACTCTTGTCAGCTAATTGTCAGCTAATTATGAGGGTGACATCAAAAGGTAACTGGTGCGGCAACGGCAAGATGCCAGACGATGGAATAGAAACCACATCTGGTGGCAACGCTGTGTGGTGAAAGTTGGGCTGACAAGAGAAATCCTGTAGCATCCTGATGCGAAACTTTATGTAATGTGACGTGGGCGTCAGCCGTTGGGCGTTCCATAAAAACAATTTCTGCCTATTGCAAGCGATGAAAAAAGAACAATTCTACGATGAACTGGTACGTGATCTGACTGCGCTGATTGCCGGTGAAGATCGCTTCCTCACGATTTTATCAAACAGCAGCGCATTACTGTTTGAACGATTGGATGGTGTGAATTGGGCCGGCTTTTATTTGCTGGATGGCGATACGCTGTTTCTGGGGCCGTTTCAAGGGCGCCCGGCTTGCGTGCGTATTCCAGCAGGGAAAGGGGTCTGTGGTCGGGCGGTCGCGGAAAACCGTATCCAACGGGTTGGCGATGTGCATGAGTTTCCCGGTCATATCGCCTGTGATGCCGCCAGTAATGCCGAGATAGTGCTGCCGCTGACGGTCGATGGACAGTTGATTGGCGTACTGGATATCGACAGCACCGTTTATCACCGTTTTGATGCAGAGGATGAAGACGGGCTAAACGCTGTCGTGGCCGTGCTATGCCGCCAATTGTCACAAAGCGACGTGCTGGCTTTCATCAATTCTCTTACGTTGCGACAAGGATAACGTAGCAATTGCCGATGGCGTCATTATAATGACGCCTGTTCATGCCTGCGCTGGTTGGCAAACCCGTTGTAATCAGGAAATTTCATGGAAAATCAACCTAAGTTGAACAGTAGTAAAGAAGTGATCGCCTATCTGGCAGAGCGTTTTCCGCTCTGTTTCACGCTTGAAGGCGAAGCGCGTCCGTTAAAGATTGGTATTTTTCAAGATCTGGTCGAACGCGTGTCCGAATCCGAACACGTCAGCAAGACGCAGTTGCGCTCTGCGCTCCGTCTGTATACGTCGAGCTGGCGCTATCTGTATGGCGTCAAGCTAGGTGCCCAACGTGTCGATCTTGACGGTAATCCCTGTGGTGAGCTTGAGCAGCAGCATGTAGAACATGCGCGCAAGCAACTGGAAGAAGCCAAGGCCCGCGTTCAGGCACAGCGTGCAGAACAGCAGGCGAAGAAGCGTGAGTCCGGTGAGGCTGAGCCATCCCGCCCACGCCCGTCTGCTGGCAGAAATGCCCCGCGCCGTGAGCGCGATGCCGCTGGCACTGCACCGCGCAAGCCGCGTCCATCTTCTCCCCGTTCCGCACAGACTGCTTCTCCGTCATCCGATAAATCCCAGCCCCGTCAGCCTAAAGCAGCCCGTGCGGCACAACCGGAACGGCAGGCGGTGACGGATATTTCCAGCCTGCAGATAGGCCAGGAAATCAAAGTCAGGGCTGGTAAAAATGCCATGGATGCCACTGTGCTTGAGATCGCCAAAGATGGAGTCAGGGTACAGCTGGCTTCTGGTATGGCGATGATCGTACGCGCAGAACATTTGCAGTTCTGATACGGAGGCCGACCAGGGCATGAACAAATTTGTTAAAGCAGTCGCGTTAACCTGGCTTTTGCTGTCTGGATGCACGCTTGCCAGTGAGAATATCACTCGTGCGGATCAAATCCCTCAATTGCAGCCGGAAATGCAACATGCCACCGTCAGTGAACGTGTTGCGTCGCGGTTCCTGCGTTCCCACTATCGTCAGTTCATGCTGGATGCGCAGTTTTCCGGCAAGATCTTTGATCGCTACCTCAACATGCTGGATTACAGCCATAACGTGTTGTTGGCTTCCGACGTGGCGCAGTTTTCCGGTCAAAAAGGCGAATTGGGCGATAACCTGAAAAACGGCAAACTTACCCTGCCGTACGCCATGTACAATCTGGCCCAAAAGCGCCGTTTCGAACGCTATCAGTACGCGCTGACGCTGCTGGAAAAGCCTATCAATCTGAACGGCAACGATTTTATTGATCTTGATCGCGCCAAAGCGCCCTGGCCGCAAAATGTTGATGAACTCAACGCGTTGTGGGATGCCAAGGTCAAATATGACTGGCTGAGCCTGAAACTGACCGGCAAGGCCGATGCAGAAATCAAGGAAACGCTGACCAAACGTTATCAGTTTGCCATTCGCCGTCTGGTACAGGCCAACAGCGAAGACGTGTTTCAGTTGATTATGAATGCCTTTGCGCGGGAAATCGATCCGCACACCAGTTATCTGTCGCCACGCAATACTGAACAGTTCAATACCGAGATGAGCCTGTCGCTGGAAGGCATCGGCGCGGTGTTGCAGATGGATGAAGATTACACCGTCATCAACTCCATGGTGCCGGGTGGCCCGGCGGCGAAAAGCAAACGCATTAGTGTTGGTGATCGTATCGTGGGCGTAGGTCAAGCCGGTAAGCCGGTGGTCGATGTGATTGGCTGGCGTCTTGATGATGTGGTGGCGTTGATCAAGGGACCGAAAGGCAGCAAAGTGCGTCTGGAAGTGCTGCCGGCAGGCAAGGGCACTAAAACGCAAACCATCACGCTGACCCGCGAGCGCATCCGACTGGAAGATCGTGCGGTGAAAATGTCTATTAAGGATGCCGGTAAAGACAAAGTCGGGGTGCTGGATATTCCCGGTTTCTATGTTGGGCTGACGGATGACGTGAAAGTTCAGTTGCAAAAACTGGAAAAAGAGCACGTCAGCAGCATCATCATTGACCTGCGTGGCAACGGCGGCGGTGCGCTGACGGAAGCGGTCAGTCTGTCTGGATTGTTCATTCCCACCGGGCCGGTAGTACAGGTGCGCGACAACAACGGTAAAGTGCGCGAAGACAGCGATACTGACGACACCATTTATTACAAAGGTCCACTGGTGGTGCTGGTTGATCGCTTTAGCGCCTCGGCGTCGGAAATTTTCGCGGCAGCGATGCAGGATTATGGCCGTGCGCTGATTGTTGGTGAGCCGACCTTCGGCAAGGGGACTGTGCAGCAGTACCGCTCTCTCAACCGCATTTACGATCAGATGTTGCGACCGGAATGGCCTGCATTGGGTTCTGTGCAATACACCATCCAAAAATTCTACCGCATCAACGGCGGCAGCACCCAGCGTAAAGGGGTCACACCCGATATCGTGATGCCAACTGGCAACGAGGTAGTGGATACGGGCGAGAAGTTTGAAGATAACGCTTTGCCGTGGGACAGCATCAAACCCGCCAGTTATACGGTGATGGGTGATATGAAACCGCTGTTGCCGGGACTGCTTGATCAGCATAACGCGCGTATCGCCAGGGACCCGGAATTCCAGTTCATCCAGCAGGATGTGGCCCGTTATCAGGAAATGAAAGCGAAACGTAACCACGTGTCGCTGAATCTGGTTCAGCGCCAGAAAGAAAATAACGAAGATGAGGCCACGCGTCTGCAGCGCATCAATGATCGCTTGAAGCGTCAGGGAAAACCGTTGTTGAAGACGTTGGATGATTTGCCGAAGGATTATCAGGACCCGGATGCGTACCTGAATGAAACCGTCCAGATTGCGGAAGACTTGTCTAAACAGGAAGCGAAACCGCAGTGAAGGTGTGCTGATTAGCAACGAGTAATCAATAAAAAGCCCGGTTCAGGAAAACCGGGCTTTTTTATGGACATCTTTCTCGACAAACAAGGTCGGGAAACGGTTCCTGTGACCGCCACAGGAACCTAAGACCGCAGAATTACCAGCCGACGCCAAGACCCAGCGAGTACAGCGTATCGTTGACGTTACCTTGAACGCTTTCGGTACGGTTGCGGGATACTTTCATACTGACGGATGACCAGTCGGTGACTTTGAAGCGCAGACCGGCACCCGCTTTCAAGTAGAGAGACGTAGTGCTGTCAAACGAACGGCCCACTTCACCATCGGTGAACAATTCGGTGCGTTTACCAAACAGGAAGCGGTTGTAGTCCCACTTCAGCCCACCAGAATAGAAGTTATCTTGGTTGTCATTCTGATAAATAAAGGTCTGAGAGTTTATCAGCGTGGTAATAGCGAACGCGCCCAGATCGTTATCCCAGAACTGGTAACCCGGACCCGTACCGACAGAACGGTTAATCTTGATGTTTTCCACCCAGTCGCGTTTGTATTCATAGCGACCCTGCCAGAACCAGTGCTCGTCAATGAATTTATCCAGCGCGTATTCCCCGGCGGCGTTTTTGGTGCTTTCCACATTGTCTTCTTTGGTCATGTGGTAGCTGGCATCCAGATTGTGACGCCAGGTGCCGTGACGCAGGCGGGTACTCAGCGTGGCATCGCGGTTGTCGGTTTCAGTGGAGCTTTTCTTGTGGGCCAGGCTAACGTCGATATTGCCTTTCCAGGAGAAATCCTCCACCCAGCGGTGTGGTACGACCATCGAATTGATATCAGACAGCGGCAGCGTTTCCTGACCGGCGCTGACCTGCTGACCATCTACGCTTGCCGGTTGGGCAACGATGGCGCGTGAACTGTCAGAGGCTTTGATCGAGGGATAAAGTACGCCTTTTTCGTAGCGTTGACCCTGGATCACCATCCCGTGGTCGGTTTGGAAGGTTTTGACTTTGTCCCAGGTGACCGACATGGTGTCGGCATAATCGGTTTTGATGAACAACTTGCCGCTATCCAGCAGCGTAATCTGGCCGCTGATCTTATCACCATTGGTTAACCAGATGGTGTCCGCATGGCTGGTGGAAATGCCTGCGGCACTGAGGGTGATGAACAAGCTCAGCGACGAAAGTGCGTGTTTGGAATATGTCATGATGTCAGATAAAACAGTGGGTGACTAAAAGTGAAAGACGCCGTTCAGACGGCCTGCCGATGTATCGATATACCGGTTAATTCCGGCGAGGCAAACATTAACAGGAATCGCGCTGCGCCTCTAGGTATAAGTGTCCTACAATTAGAATGGAAATTGTTATAAACGGTGTGATTAATGATTTACGGCTATAACGGTGACGATGATCACATCGCCGTGATATCACTATCACCGTAATAGCCGTTGTTATCAGGATCAGGCTGTGCTGTGGGAGGTTTGAAAACGTCGGGCCAGGAAACGTTCGGTCAGCGACTGCTTCATGCGCACCACGACCTGCTCCTGGAATACCACGCACAGTGCGATAGTCGTCAGCAGGAATACGCCATAGCCGGTCATAGACAATTCCACTTTTCCTGCCGCATCGATGCAGGCCGCCCAATTAGTGAAGCATTGCAACGGGTTGCCGCGCAGCAACTGTTCCAGCGTCCTGAACAGATTAAACAAGGGCACATGCAGGGCAAAAATCGACAGTGACGCTGCGCCTAAACGCGTTGCCCAGGTTTTCAACGTTTCACTGTTCGGCTCGCGGGCGTAAGCACACAGGCACACCAGTGCCACCTGCGTAGGCAACAACAAGCCGTTATGTAGCAAGAAATACCAGTAATGATTGCCATGCGTAAACAGCCAGGTCGCCACAATAAAGCTCAGACCGATAAAAGCGCACCATGCTTTACGTTGTACATGGCTCAGTGTTGGTACGTTACCGTCCCGATATTGACGAAATATAGCGTAGGCCAGTATCCCGGCGAGAAATTCCGGTAGCCGCAACAACGGGTTGCGTTGCAGTAAGCCGGTATAGGGCACGCCATACAATTGATGCCATACTGCCCATATTGGCGGTAGCAGATACAGTAAGCAGACTGCTGCCAGCCACAGGTGCGGGTAACGGCTGGATGACAGCCGTGGTGCCAACATCGGGAACAGCAGATAGAAGAAAAATAGCGTTGAAATCGACCACAGCGGTGCATTGAAAGTCAGGAAATAGGGGTTCCATGCCTGTAGCATGAATAATTGCAGCAAGCCGTTAAAGGCCAGTTGAGCATTGTCCATATAATGGCGCAAGGTTTCCGGCGCGACGCTGGGATCGTTATTGTCGTAGATAACGAAGCGGGCGCTGGCAACCTGACCTTCCGGCGGAATCGCCAGCCAATGCATCAGGCTGACCGCTACGATAGAGGAAACCAGGCCGATGATATGGATTGGGTATAAATTAAATAACCGTCTGGCCAGAAAATGCCGGGCGGGTTCCCGCAACTGACCCTCGCGTAGATAGACATGCGTCAGAAGAAAGCCAGACAACACAAAGAAAGTACTGGTGGCGAAGAATCCCATGCTGGTCAGTTCGCTTAGAAAAGGAATTTTTTCACGCAGCGGGTAGACATGTATGGTGTGGTAGACCATGACATAACACCCAAGCAAAAATCGGAGCCATTCCAGCCCAATAAATCGTTCTCTGACTTTCATTCTCTTTTTCCTCTGGTTAATCCTGACGAAAGCGCAATGAAACGCCGAACAAAAAGTAAGTCTAAGAAAGAAATATGGGGAAATATCTAGGAAAATGGCGATAAAGTACTAAAAGTTATGAATTTGTGTTACTGGGCTGTTCTTTTGTAAATAGTTTGTGTTGGAGTGTATTGCAGTATTTTTGTGTGTGATTTTGCCGTATTTTGTGTGCGACTTTGCCGTAAGAAAGAAGAGAGCGCCAGCCATGTTCTGGCTGGCGTTGCCTGTTAGAATATTTTCTCTTGAACTACCCAGACGGCGGCTTCGACCCGTGAGCGTAACTTCATTTTTTTCAATAGATGTTTGACGTGCACTTTTACCGTGCTTTCGGTAATCGTCAGTTTGCGGGCGATGACCTTGTTAGGCAGCCCCTGGGCTATCAGTTTCAGAATATCTTTTTCGCGTGGGGTCAACTGCTGGATATCTCTGGGGTCACTGCTGCGTGTTTCCCGCAGGCTGGCTGCCAGAACCGGCGTCAGGGTGTCACTCAGTACCATTTTCCCCGCAGCGGCTTGATGGAGCGCTACCAGCAGGTCTTCCGGCTCCATGTCTTTGAGCAGATAGCCGTCGGCACCGCTTTTAAATGCGCTGATCACATCCTCTTCATGATTGGAAACGGTGAACACGACGATACGCCCGGATAACGAGGTTTCCCGCAGGCGGGTCAGGGTTTCCAGCCCGTTCATTCCGGGCATGTTCAAATCCAGTAAAATCAGATCCGGGTCGAGCTGTTCTGCCAGGGTCACGCCCCGTTCACCCTCACTGGCCTCACCGACAACACACAGGTCAGGCGCCATACTCAGCAACTGCTTAACGCCGTTGCGCAGCATCGGATGGTCGTCAATGAGCAGTACGGTAGCAGCGTCGTTAGTCATGGTTTTCTCCTGATAAAACGTGAGGCTGGCGATAGTCTGCCTGAAAGCGGACACACACTTCTGTGCCGCCGGAAACCAGGCGTTGGATAGTACAGTCGCCGTGAAGGCTTCGGGCACGATCACGCATGATGATAAGACCGTAGTGATTGGCGCGATGGTGATCATCACTGATACCGATGCCGTTATCACGCACACGCAGCTCAATATACCCCTGCTGCTGGCACAGGGTGATGCTGACTGCGGTGGCTTGCGCGTGTTTATAAGTATTGCTCAACGCCTCACGCACGATCTGCAGCAGATGGATGCCCTGATGAGCGGATACCGCTTGTAGTGGTAGCTGATAATCCAGAGTAATGGGGTAGCCAAGGCGTTGGCTGAATTCGTCCACCGTCGCCCGCAATGCGGCTAACAGACCGGACTCTGACAGTTTAAGCCGGAACGTGGTCAATAATTCACGCAACTGCCGATAGGCGGTATTGGTTTCATCGCGCATGGCGTCCAGTTGCTGTTGTATCTCCGGTGTGAGTGCAGTGTGCTGCATTTGCAGGCAACTGATCTGAATCTTCAGACAGGAGAGGGATTGCGCAATGGAGTCGTGCAGTTCGCGGGCAATGGTGGTGCGCTCCTCCATCAGCATCAGTTGTTGCTGATGGCTGGATTGCCGCTCCAGCGCCAGCGTGCTGGTGAGTTGTTCCAGCAAGGTATTGAGCAACTGGTGCTGGTCTGGCGTCAGATGCTGGTTATCGGGCAGTCGTGCCAGTACCACGCCATAGTGGCCGAGTTTGTCATGCAGATTCCAACTTACCGACTTGCCTTCGGTTGCCGTATGCGCGGTGGAAAGGTGAGCACAGCGCTTGCAGTCACTGTCGGGGCAGGTGTCGGGGTTTGGAATCAGCGTCAGGTTCGAAGGTGTGACATGCGCCTGATGGTTATCTTCATAGAGTTGCAATTGAATATGGGTCAGCGGCATCAGTGCGCTGAGTTCATCCAGCACGGGCAGCAAGCGGCTACACAGCGGCGCATTGGTATGCAAGCGGCGACTGGAGCGATAAAGAAATGCCAGCGTGTCGTTTTTCTGTTGCAGATCGGCAGTTTTTTCCACCACGCGCTGTTCCAGGTCGCGGTACATTGCCGACAATTCATCGGACATATTATTCAGTGCCTGCGCCAGCGTGCTCATTTCATCCTGACCGCGTGGGGTCACCCGTTGATGAAATTCACCCTGGCCGATGGCCTGCGCCATCGATACCAGCTTACGCCAGGGCGTCAGTAGCCGGTGGCGCAGATAGAAAAAAGTGAGCAGCAACAGCGACAGCATGATGCCGATAAACATGCGTTGCACCAGCGTGACCAGGCGCAGATGTGCTTCGGTTTTCTGGTCGATAGCCAGCACCAGCGCATCCAGGTGGTGGACAAAGTCGGCTACCGCAGCAGCGGCATCAGCCGGTCGCTCAGCCTGACGCAGGCGCGGCTTCAGTTGCTCCGCCCAGTAGTGCTGTAACGTGTTGAGTTGTTCACCTAGCTTTTCGCGTACCACCGCCTGACGCAGATCGTCATCGTTTTCATCGCGCTCCAGTTCCTGCAAATACCGTTCGCTGTGGGCGTCGAGCGGCACCATTGATAACAGTCGGTAACTTTGCATACGCAGAGAACCGGCGGTATTAATGGCGTGTGCGTTGCCCTGAATACTTTGCGACATCCAACTGGAAACCGCCATGCCTGCAATCCCCAGCATTCCCAGCAGCAACATCAGCAGGGCTACCTGATTGACCAGCGAGAGTGGAAGCCGAAAGCGTCTTAACATGAGGAAACCGCCTGTGACGAACGTGGAAACGCGCTTGTGTGCTCAAGACGCTTGTGTACTAAAGACTTTTGTGTACCAAAGAATATAGCGCGAGTATGCACGGCGCTTTGATGAGCGCCAAAAACCTTGCACTGGTGCTTGCCAAATGAGAAACGGATTCATGCAACACAAGGATATTTTTTCTTATTTTCAGGGGTAACCCTATACCCATAAAGGGTTACCCCTCATTTTCCATTGGTAGGAGTAATAATTGCAGCGTCAGAATAAATGAACATAACTGTATGAAACTGCAATATTAACTTGTCATTATCACTTACCTATTTAGTGGCGGGTGTAACGACTGCGTATTTTTTTACCCAACAACCTGTTGATGTATATCAACTTTGTATCAGGCATACCTTCTAATGTGGCGCGTAGTGATAAAGGTATTTTACTGACCGAGGCTTGTTATGACGCAGTCAACCATTACGCCAGGCGCTTCACGGCAGACTGTTATCCGGGAATGGCGCCCGGAGGATGTACAGTTCTGGCAAAAACAGGGGCGTGGTATCGCGCAACGTAACCTGTGGATTTCCATTCCTTGTCTGTTGTTGGCTTTCTGTGTCTGGATGTTGTTCAGCACAGTGGCCGTCAATTTGAACAAAGTCGGTTTCCATTTCAGTACCGATGAACTGTTTATGCTGACGGCATTACCATCGGTATCCGGGGCATTATTGCGGGTACCGTATTCATTTATTATTCCGCTGGCAGGCGGACGCCGCTGGACCACCTTCAGTACGCTGATTCTGGTGATTCCGTGTGTGTGGCTTGGGTTTGCCGTGCAGGATCCACAGACACCGTACAACGTATTTATCATTATTTCGCTGCTGTGTGGATTCGCTGGCGCTAACTTTGCTTCCAGCATGGCGAATATCAGCTTCTTTTTCCCGAAAGCACAGCAGGGTGGTGCGCTGGGGTTAAATGGCGGGTTTGGCAATCTGGGCGTTAGCGTGATGCAGTTACTGGTGCCGGTGGTGATTTTTCTGCCGGTGTTGAGTTTCACGGGTAACGGTATCGTTCAGCCGGATGGCAGCCAGGTCTGGCTGCAGAATGCGCCCTGGGTATGGGTACCGTTGTTGCTTATCGCTTCGGCGGCGGCCTGGTTCGGTATGAACGATCTTTCTACCGCCAGGGCGTCGCTGAGCCAGCAGTTGCCGGTGCTTAAGCGTGCACATCTGTGGATCTTAAGCGTGTTGTATCTGTCGGCGTTCGGCTCGTTTATCGGTTTCTCCGCCGGTTTTGCCATGCTGTCGAAAACCCAGTTTCCGGACGTGATTATCCTGCATTACGCTTTTTGCGGTCCGCTGTTGGGTGCGCTGGCGCGTCCGGTAGGCGGTATGTTGTCAGACCGTTTCGGCGGTGTGCGGGTGACGCTTGTCAATTTCGTGCTGATGGCGATCCTGTCGTTGCTGTTGTTCACAGCGCTGCCGGGTGAAAACCAACCCGGTTCCTTCCTGCTGTTCTTCGGCATCTTCATGCTACTGTTTTTAACGGCTGGGTTGGGGAGTGGGTCAACCTTCCAGATGATCGCGGTGATTTTCCGTGGCCTGACAATCGAAAGGGTGAACGCCGCAGGCGGCAGTGAAGAGGAAGCCCAGCGCAGCGCCGTGACCGATACCGCTGCCGCGCTGGGATTTATTTCCGCCATCGGCGCTATCGGCGGCTTTTTCATCCCTAAAGCGTTCGGCACATCGCTGGAGCTGACCGGCTCGCCCGCCGGCGCGATGAAGATCTTTGTGGTGTTCTACGTTGCTTGTGTACTGATTACCTGGCTGTGTTACGGACGTAAAGCCTGTTCCTGATCTGTGAAGTATCTTATGGCGTATTGCGTGGCGGCGAAACCTGATGCAATACGCGTTCATGCCGTCAGTGTGGAGCTGTCTGCACTGGCGGCGTTTGCCAATACGTCTCCCGCCTGATGACCACGTAAATTGTTACGCTTCCCCGATTTCCCCGATGTCGTAGAACCTGACATTCCATATTTGATAATCATCTCAGAAATCACAGCGATGGGTGCGTCACACCCAGTGTGGCGGCATACAGGATTTATCTGTTTATAGCGGTTGAGAGACATTCTCTTTAGTTAACAGGGAAAAAAGCCGGTTTACGTTGTCTGAAGCGGTCTACTACCTCCAAATAGTCACCAGAGGTAAACATGGTTTTACCTGATCACGTGAAATCTTAATATTTCCTTTTTTATCAGTAAATTAAAGGTAATTTTATTTCTAGTACTTTGGTGGTATTTCTGCATTTTACCCCACCCGCTCACTCTGACGGGCTTGATCGCTGTCAATTCTGGCACTTATCCGGCTGCGTACCCTAGGTTCCAGTGAGCAATACCCACGTGTACTTCTATAACGACAGGAACCGTCAGGTTCCGCAGCAGGAGAGTCCGGATGAGCAAATTTCTTGACCGGTTACGCTATTTCAAACAGGTGGCCGAGCCGTTTTCCGGTGATCACGGCCAGACGCTGAATACCAACCGTGACTGGGAGGATGGCTACCGTAGCCGCTGGCAACATGACAAAGTGGTGCGTTCGACGCATGGCGTCAACTGTACCGGGTCGTGCAGCTGGAAGATTTACGTCAAAAACGGGCTGGTCACCTGGGAGACGCAGCAAACCGATTACCCTCGCACCCGGCCTGATCTGCCGAACCATGAACCACGCGGTTGTCCGCGCGGTGCCAGTTATTCCTGGTATCTCTATAGCGCCAACCGCCTGAAATACCCGATGATGCGTAAGCGCCTGATGAAGCTGTGGCGTGAAGCGCGTCATCACCATACCGACCCGGTGGATGCCTGGGCGTCGATTGTTGGTGATGCGAATAAAACGAAAGAATACAAGCAAGTCCGTGGTCGTGGTGGTTTTGTCCGTGCCGACTGGCAGGAAGTGAATGAGCTGATCGCGGCGGCCAACGTCTACACCGCGAAAACCTTTGGCCCGGACCGGGTGATTGGCTTTTCGCCGATTCCGGCGATGTCGATGGTGTCTTACGCCGCAGGTGCCCGTTACCTGTCGCTGATGGGCGGGGTGTGCCTGAGTTTCTACGACTGGTACTGTGACCTGCCGCCCGCCTCGCCGCAGACCTGGGGTGAACAAACCGATGTGCCGGAGTCAGCCGACTGGTATAACTCATCATACATTATTGCCTGGGGTTCCAACGTACCGCAGACCCGTACCCCCGATGCGCACTTTTTTGCTGAAGTCCGTTACAAAGGCACTAAAACGGTCGCTATTACTCCGGACTATGCCGAAATCGCCAAACTGTGCGATCAGTGGCTGAACCCGAAACAGGGGACGGACAGCGCGCTGGCGCTGGCAATGGGCCACGTGATCCTCAACGAGTTCCATCTCAAGCAACCGCGTCAATATTTCACCGACTACGTACGCCACTATACCGACATGCCGATGCTGGTGCTGCTGGAGCCGCGTGCCGACGGCAGCTATGCCGCCGGGCGCTTGCTGCGCGCCGCCGATCTGGTGGGGAATCTGGGCCAGCAAAACAACCCGGAATGGAAAACCATTGCCGTTGATGAAACCACGGGCGAGCTGGTGGCACCACAGGGTTCTATCGGCTATCGCTGGGGTGAGCAAGGCAAATGGAATCTGGAGCAGCGCGAAGGGGGAACCCAGCGAGATGTCAACCTGCAACTGAGCCTGCTGGGTCACCATGACGAGGTAGTTTCCGTTGGTTTCCCGTATTTTGGCGGCGCATCCACAGAACACGTCGCCAGCGTCGCGCTGGATGAGGTGCTGTTGCATCAGTTACCGGTGAAACGCCTGACGCTGGCCGATGGTCAGGAAGGGCTGGTTACCAGCGTCTTTGATCTGACGCTGGCTAACTACGGTGTGGATCGCGGCCTCAATGACGCACAATGCGCCAGCGATTACGATCAGGTTAAAGCCTATACCCCGGCGTGGGCCGAACAGATTACCGGTGTATCGCGGCAGAACATCATCCGCATTGCGCGTGAATTTGCCGATAACGCCGACAAAACCCACGGGCGGTCGATGATCATCGTCGGTGCCGGTATGAACCACTGGTATCACCTCGACATGAACTACCGCGGGATCATCAATATGTTGATCTTCTGCGGTTGTGTCGGGCAGAGCGGTGGCGGCTGGGCGCACTATGTCGGCCAGGAGAAACTGCGTCCGCAAACCGGTTGGTTGCCGCTGGCGTTCGGGCTGGACTGGCAGCGTCCGCCGCGTCACATGAACAGTACCTCGTTCTTCTATAACCACTCCAGCCAGTGGCGTTATGAAACTGTCGCGCCGCAGGAGTTTTTGTCGCCGTTGGCCGACAGTTCGCGCTTTAGCGGCAGCCTGATTGACTTTAACGTGCGTGCCGAGCGAATGGGATGGTTGCCGTCCGCGCCGCAACTGGGCGCGAATCCACTGCGTATCGCGCAGCAGGCGGCAACGGTCGGCATGTCGCCGCAGGATTACACTGTAGCGGAATTGAAAGCCGGTCGTCTGCGTTTTGCTGCTGAGCAGCCGGACAGCCCGCAAAACTTCCCGCGTAACCTGTTTATCTGGCGTTCCAACTTGCTAGGTTCCTCCGGTAAAGGCCATGAGTACATGCTCAAGTACCTGCTGGGCACCGAGCACGGTATTCAAGGGCAGGATTTGAGCGAGCAGGGTGCGGTCACGCCGGAAGAAGTGGAATGGTGCGCACAAGGTGGTGAAGGCAAGCTGGATCTGGTGGTGACGCTGGACTTTCGTATGTCCAGTACCTGCCTCTATTCCGACATCGTGTTGCCGACCGCCACCTGGTATGAAAAAGACGACATGAACACCTCGGATATGCATCCGTTCATTCATCCGTTGTCGGCGGCGGTTGACCCGGCCTGGGAGTCGAAAACCGACTGGGAAATCTATAAAGGGCTGGCGAAAACCTTCTCTCGCGTGTGCCAGGGTCACCTTGGGGTAGAAACCGATGTGGTCACGCTGCCGATTCAGCACGACTCCGCCGCCGAACTGGCGCAGCCGCTGGGTGTGAAAGACTGGAAAAAAGGCGAATGTGACCTGATTCCGGGTAAAACCGCACCGCACATCATGACGGTGGAACGCGACTACCCGAACCTGTATGCCCGTTTTACCTCACTCGGCCCGCTGCTGGATAAACTTGGTAACGGCGGTAAAGGTATTAGCTGGAATACTCAACATGAAGTGGACTTCCTCAAGCGCCTGAACCGGGTGCAGGAAGAGGGCGCGGCGGCGGGTCGTCCGAGAATCGACAGTGCCATTGATGCGGCTGAAGTGATTCTGTCACTGGCACCAGAAACCAACGGTCAGGTGGCGGTGAAAGCCTGGGATGCGTTGGGCAAGGTGACCGGGCGTGATCACACCCATCTGGCGCACCCGAAAGAGGATGAGAAAATTCGCTTCCGGGATATTCAGGCGCAGCCACGCAAGATCATCTCCAGCCCAACCTGGTCTGGCCTTGAAGACGAGCATGTGTCTTACAACGCCTGTTACACCAACGTACATGAGCTGATTCCGTGGCGCACCATTTCTGGTCGCCAGCAGCTGTATCAGGATCATGAATGGATGCGTGCCTTCGGCGAAAGCCTGTTGGTTTACCGTCCGCCGGTGGATACCCGTGCTGCGCAGCCGTTGCTGAACAAAAAACCTAACGGTAACCCGGAGAAAGCGCTCAACTTCCTGACGCCGCATCAGAAGTGGGGTATCCACTCCACCTACAGCGAAAACCTGCTGATGCTAACGTTGGGGCGCGGCGGCCCGATTATCTGGCTGAGCGAGGATGATGCCCGTGAACTGAGCATCGCCGATAACGACTGGATAGAAGTATTTAACGCCAACGGCGCACTAACCGCCCGCGCGGTGGTAAGCCAGCGTGTTCCGGCAGGGATGACCATGATGTACCACGCGCAGGAACGACTGGTGAACCTGCCGGGTTCAGAAATCACCGGCCAACGTGGTGGCATTCATAACTCGGTGACGCGCGTTTGCCCGAAACCGACCCATATGATTGGCGGTTATGCCCAATTGGCGTACGGCTTTAACTACTACGGCACCGTCGGTTCCAACCGCGATGAGTTCGTGGTGGTGCGTAAGATGAACCGTATCGACTGGCTGGATGAGGACAGCCATGACGACCTGTCTTCCCATGTGCAACCTCATCTGCAGGAGAAAGCCTGATGAAAATTCGTTCACAAGTCGGCATGGTGCTGAATCTGGATAAATGCATTGGCTGTCACACCTGTTCGGTGACCTGTAAAAACGTCTGGACCAGCCGTGAAGGGGTGGAATACGCCTGGTTCAACAACGTGGAAACTAAACCCGGCACCGGTTATCCCCATGCCTGGGAAGATCAGGAAAAATGGAAGGGCGGCTGGATTCGTAAAATCAACGGGCGGCTGGAACCACGCATGGGCAACCGTGTTGGGGTGTTGTCGAAGATTTTCGCCAACCCGGATGTTCCGGCGCTGGATGATTATTACGAACCGTTCGACTACGACTATGGGCACCTGCAACGTGCCGGCGAAAGCCGGCATCAGCCGGTGGCGCGTCCACGCTCATTGGTAACCGGTCAGCGCATGGAGAAGATCGAAAACGGCCCGAACTGGGAAGACGATCTGGGCGGCGAGTTCAGCAAACGCTCGCAGGACAAAAACTTCGACGACATGCAGAAAGCCATGTACGGGCAGTTCGAAAATACCTTCATGATGTATCTGCCACGGTTGTGCGAACACTGCCTCAACCCAGCGTGCGTCGCCACCTGCCCAAGCGGGGCGATTTACAAGCGCTCGGAAGACGGCATTGTGCTGATCGATCAGGATAAATGCCGTGGCTGGCGCATGTGCCTGACCGGCTGCCCGTACAAGAAAATCTATTTCAACTGGAAGAGCGGCAAATCAGAAAAATGTATTTTCTGTTATCCGCGTATCGAATCCGGTATGCCGACGCTGTGCTCGGAAACCTGCGTGGGACGTATCCGCTATCTGGGTGTACTGCTCTACGATGCCGACCGCATCGAACAGGCGGCCTCCGCGGAGAATGAAACCGATCTGTACGGTCGTCAGTTAGACATTTTCCTCGACCCGAACGACCCTGAGGTGATTGCTCAGGCACAGCGTGACGGCATTCCACTTGGTGTGATTGAAGCGGCGCAGCAGTCGCCGGTGTACAAGCTGGCAGTGGAATGGCAACTGGCGCTGCCGCTGCACCCGGAATACCGTACGCTGCCGATGGTCTGGTACGTGCCGCCGTTGTCACCGATTCAGGCGGCGGCAGATGCGGGTAACCTGGCGCATAGCGGTGTTCTGCCGGACGTCGAAAGCCTGCGTATCCCGGTACAGTATCTGGCTAACCTGCTGACGGCAGGCGATACCCGTCCGGTGCTGCGCGCCCTGCGACGTATGCTGGCGATGCGTCACTTCAAGCGTGCGCAAACCGTCGAACAGGTCACCGATACCAGCGCACTGGAACAGGTGGGGCTGACGCCATCGCAGGCCGAAGAGATGTACCGCTATCTGGCGATCGCCAACTATGAGGATCGCTTTGTGGTGCCGTCCAGTCACCGTGAGCTGGCGCGTGAAGCCTTCCCGGAAGCGCATGGCTGTGGTTTTAGTTTCGGCGACGGCTGCCACGGTAGCGATTCATCATTCAACCTGTTTAACAGCCGCCGCATTGACGCCATCGACATCACCAGCAAAACCCAGAACATGAGCCGGCGGATGCAGGAGAACAAGTCATGATCAGCCTCCGCGTTATCGCTCGGTTGCTGGAATATCCGGATGCGGAGCTATGGCAACAGCGCCAGGAGATTCTGGACGCGCTGGAACAGGCCGACGAACTGCCGTTACGCCAAAGCGCGCAGTTGTTGCAGTTCATCGGCGACTTTTATCAGGGCGACCTGCTGGACCGGCAGGCGCGCTACAGCGAGCTGTTTGATCGTGGTCGTGCGCTGTCATTGTTGTTGTTTGAACACGTACATGGCGAATCGCGTGAGCGTGGTCAGGCGATGGTGGACTTGCTAGCGCAATACCGCGAAGTCGGTCTGGAACTGGATTGCCGCGAACTGCCGGATTTCCTGCCGTTGTATCTGGAGTATTTGACGTTGCGTGAGCCGCAGGCAGCGCGTGATGGATTGCGTGATATCGCACCGATCCTGACGCTGCTGGCGGAGCGGTTGCGCCAGCGCGACAGTGACTATGCCCTGTTGCTGGAGTTGTTACTGACGCTGGCGGCGTGCGAACCGTCAAGCGATGCCGTAGCGGCGAAGGTGGCGGACGAAACACGCGACGACACGCCGCAAGCGCTGGATGCCGTGTGGGAGGAGGAGCAGATCCGCTTTTTGGCTGACGCGGGCTGTGCTCCGGCGCAACAGACTCGCCATCAGCGTCGGTTCGCCGACGCGGTGGCACCGCACTACCTGAACCTTGACGCCTCACCGGTCAAAGGAGATTGCTGATGCATTACCTCAATCTGTTTTTATTTGATATCTACCCTTACATCGCCGGTGCGGTTTTTCTGGCAGGCAGCTGGCTGCGTTATGACTATGGTCAGTACAGCTGGCGTGCGGGTTCCAGTCAGATGCTGGACAAGAAGGGAATGCGGCTGGCCTCAAACCTGTTCCATATCGGGATATTGGGGGTACTGGGTGGTCATTTTTTAGGCATGATGACGCCGCACTGGATGTACGAGTCATTCCTGCCGCTGGCAGTAAAGCAGAAAATGGCGATGCTTGGCGGTGGAACCTGCGGCGTGTTGACGCTGATAGGTGGCGTGCTGTTGCTGAAACGGCGGCTGACCAATCCGCGAGTGCGCGCTACCTCCACCACCGGCGACATTCTGATCCTGACATTGCTGGTGATTCAGGCGGCGTTGGGGTTATTGACCATCCCATTCTCTGCCCAACATATGGATGGTAGCGAGATGATGAAGCTGGTGAACTGGGCGCAGGCCGTCGTCACCTTCCGCGGTGGCGCATCGGCCTATCTGGAGGATGTCGCGTTGATTTTCCGGGTACACCTGGTATTGGGGATGACGCTGTTCCTGCTGTTCCCATTCTGCCGACTGGTGCATATCTGGAGCGCACCGGTCGAGTATCTGACCCGCCGTTATCAGTTGGTCAGAAATCGTCGCTAATCCAGAGATTGTTCCGCAGCATAACGCCATCGGTTGGCTACGGTGGCATTATGCACTGCTGGGTTAGTGGTTGTTGGTACCGACTCTGTGCGATAACGGCTATCAGCGTGTATTGCGTGTAAATAGATTGTGATGAATGCGTGGTCTTATTTCATGTAACCATTTATGTCACTGTAATATATTCGCACTATATAAAATCATTTTTCACCCAAATAACAGTTATTTATTATTGTTTTTCGGGTAAAAAATTGATTTTACGCTTCTGTGTTGGAGAATGTTGGAAATTTGCTCTGGGTCAAATTTGATGAAAAATGTCAATGCTAGGATGACGACAGGTTATAACTCTGTAATAAAATGGATGGTGATCTATGAGCAGCACATTTTACATTCCAGCTTTAAACCTGATGGGTGAAGGTGCATTAGAGGAAGCAGCACGGCAGATTCAGTTGCAGGGTTTCAAACAGGCCTTGATCGTAACCGACGGCGTGCTGAACAAAATCGGCGTCGCGTCTTCCGTACAGCAGTTACTGAAAAAATATCAGATTGAGAGCGCCATTTATGATGGTGTCCAGCCGAACCCGACTGTGGCCAACGTCGATGCAGGCCTGAAAATTCTTAAAGCGAACCATAGTGACTGCGTCATATCGCTGGGCGGCGGTTCTTCCCATGACTGTGCTAAAGGGATCGCCTTGCTGGCGGCCAATGGTGGCGAAATCGCCGATTATGAAGGCGTGGATGTGTCTGCCAAACCGCAGTTGCCGCTGATCGGCATCAACACCACGGCGGGGACGGCCTCTGAAATGACCCGTTTCTGCATCATCACCGATGAAGTGCGCCACGTGAAAATGGCAATTGTTGATAAGAACGTGACACCGGTAATGTCCGTCAACGATCCGGTCTTGATGGTCGGTATGCCAGCGTCGCTGACCGCAGCAACCGGGATGGATGCACTGACCCATGCCATTGAAGCCTATGTCTCGACCGCTGCTAACCCGATTACCGATGCGGTTGCGATTAAGGCGATGGAGCTGATTCGTGACCATCTGCGTGACGCGGTGAAAGACGGTAAAAACATAGTGGCGCGTGAACAGATGGCATATGCCCAGTTCATGGCGGGTATGGCGTTCAATAATGCATCGCTGGGTTATGTTCATGCAATGGCGCACCAACTGGGCGGCTTCTACAACCTGCCGCACGGGGTATGTAACGCGGTACTGTTGCCGCATGTAGAGCGTTATAACGCAGCGGTTGCCGCCCCTCGTCTGAAAGACGTCGCCGTCGCACTGGGTGTGGATGTCGCCGGTCTGAGCGATCAGCAGGCGGCGGAAGCGGCTATTAAGGCCATCAGCCAGATGGCGCGTGATGTCGGCATTCCGGCAGGGTTGAAAGACCTGGGTGTGAAAGAAGAAGACTTCAATATTCTGGCAGATAACGCACTGAAAGATGCTTGTGGCCTGACTAACCCGAAAAAAGCCACTCACGCGGAAATCGTCGAGATTTTTGCTGCTGCATTCTGATTGTAGTTGAATATGTAGCTGAATAGTTCGGGAAGCCCCCAGCCAGCAGACTGGGGGCTTTTTTATGGCGTGATCAGAGCGGGTGGTGGTCTGTTGTACGAATCAGATGTACCATTAAGATGTACATCTTGAGGGGGATACCATGAAAACGTACACCATTACTGAAGCTCGACAACATATTGCAACGGTCATTGATACGGCAGCCAGCGGTGAACCGGTGGAAATTACGCGCCGCAATGGGACGTCGGCTGTGCTCATCCCCAAGGCCGAATTCGAGGCTTATCAAAAAGCCAGATTAGACGCTGAATTTGATTTCATCATGCAGCGCCATGAACACACGGTCAAAGCGCTTACCGACAGATGAAATGGGTCAGTGCACAGGACGTCATTGCTTTTCATGATCGCATTCTGCAGATGTTGCCTGGGGTTGCCGGTATGGCAGACCCAGGTCGGGCGGAAGCCTTGATTTATCGGGTGCAGAACCGTCTTTATTATGAAGATGTGACGGATCTCTTTGAACTGGCGGCGACATATTGGGTAACTGTTGCGCGTGGTCACATCTTTAATGACGGTAATAAGCGCACCGCCTTTTTTGTCACCATGGTGTTTTTGCACCGTAATGGCGTATTGATTGCTGATAACGACAATTCGCTGGAAGAACTGACGGTTAAAGCGGCAACGGGTGAATATCAGGTGTCATATCTCGCGGAGCAGTTAAGGCTAAGGGTGACAAGGTAAAAGGATAGATAGCGCGGAGATAAGGCAAGGAGATAAATAGCCTTTTGGTAGCGAGAAATGTACTGACGAATGCCAGTTCCTGACCAACCCGAAAAAGCCCCTGATTTTATGGTTGGGGGCTTTTTTTGATAAAAAAACCGGAGCATGAAACACGTGGTTGACTTGAAACCCCGCAATTAACCCGGTTGATTTTGTGAGCAATTCCACCGCCTAAAACAACTAACCGGTTAGGTTTAGGTATTACGTAGGTCCCCGTGCCATTTTCAAGAAGAACACTGTCTTCTTTTGCTGTTACAACGTATACCCCGGTTTTTTGGTGAGGTTATCCAGCTCCGGGCCAATTTCGATATCGTAAACCGTCTCTTTCCAGCGCTCTGGTGTAACTTCGGTTAAGGCAACCGAGATCGACTTGTCTTCCGCATTCAGGTACTTCTTGAGTAATTCGCTGATATCGTTTGCCAAATCCTGTTTGACAGTTTCCGGCAGATTGCGGGGAAAATACTTGATGGCAACATGTGGCATAGATAAAGCGCTCCCTGTGTTGAACCCGTTATGAGGGGGAGAGCGGCCATTAACGCCTGCAACTGGCGACCGCCCGTGACAGGCCTATGTTGACAGGATTCCGGGCTGAGAGCCACCCACCCTTGAATATTGACGTCGTAATCCGAGGCGGCGTTTGCCGCCATCTTCATTGCGTCGCCGTGATATCCAGTGCGTCCAACGCACGCAGGTGTTCCGGAAGCCAGGATAAGTGGATTTCACTGCCGACCTGCCAATCCGGATTAACATCGCTGGCAGGCAGTTTCACCATAAATTGTGATTGGCCTGCAACTTCGGTCATCATGCGGACATGATCGCCAAGATAGATAAACTGCTGGATACGCGCACGGGCCTGCTGTGCGCCTTCCGGCAGTACGCTGGCATTGACCTTTACCCGTTCCGGGCGAATACACAGATGAATTTTTCTGCCCGGCGAGCTGGGGCGAACTTTCAGTGCACGCAGGACGGTGCCGTCATCCAACTGCGCCTGATAGTAATCGCCGTCGCTGCCGGACTGGGTGCCAATCAGCGTATTATTTTCACCGATAAACTGCGCCACGAAGGCATTTTGTGGCCGTTCATAGATATCGCTGGGGCTGTCCATCTGCTGAATAATCCCGTCGTTAAACACGGCAACCCGGTCCGACATGGTCATGGCTTCACTCTGGTCGTGGGTGACGTACACCACAGTGAGTTCCAATGCGCGATGTAATTCTTTGATTTCCAGTTGCATGTGTTCGCGCAGTTGCTTGTCCAGCGCGCCCAGCGGTTCATCCATCAGCACCAGTCGTGGTTCAAACACCAGCGCTCTGGCCAGTGCTACGCGTTGTTGTTGACCACCGGACATCTGCGCCGGGTAGCGGTCGGCCAGATTGGTCAGCTTGACGCGGTTCAACACGCGGTCCACTTTTTCTTTAATGTCGCTACGGTTCATGCGGCGAATAGAAAGCGGAAACGCCAGATTCTCCGCCACGGTCATGTGCGGGAACAATGCGTAGTTCTGAAATACCATGCCGATGCCGCGTTGATGGGGCGGCAGGTTGTGTAACGGGGTGTCGCGCAGCAGGATTTCACCCTGGGTCGGCGTTTCAAAGCCGGCTAGCATCATCAGGCTGGTGGTTTTGCCTGAGCCGGATGGACCCAACATGGTGAGAAATTCCCCTTCCTGAATATCCAGATTCAGATTCTTGACTACCAGACGATCGCCATCGTAGGTTTTTTGAATATTTTTGAAGCTAACGTAGGTTTTCATTCTTCCCTTCTCTCAGGTGTCGTAGCGTGGTGCTGGTAATGATATATGCATAAGTCATGCCTGATAGATGATTGAAAAATTATTCTTATTATTTCGGCGCAGAAAAAACGGTGTGCATGATCGTGTCGTGAGCAGGAGTAACGCGAATACTCTGCTGCTGACTGGATAGCTGACTGTGCATATTGCACAACAATAAGGCTGGAGTAGTGGGCTAATTGCATGAGACGGTGCGATGCATGGCTTGGGTTGTCTTGCATCATAATGGTGATTTTTGTTGAGGGTATGCACTATTTTAGTGCTAAATGGTGGGGCGAAAAAAGAATGCAAGAGCTGGCGGAGTAACCCGTTTTTACAGTGTGTGTGGCGCTCGGTGCAGGGTGTCAGATGCGTTGTTTATCCAGCGTGCGTAAGCAGCTAAGAATCACGCTAAATGCCTGTACCATTTCGCTTTCATCCACACTGGCGTAACCGAGCAACAGCCCGCGTTGAGGCGCGGGTCGCAGGTAGTAGCTGGACAACGGTTTAACCATCACGCCGTGTTGCAGAATACGGGCGCTCAGCACCACATCGTCGATATGGTCAGGCAAGCGCAAGATCAGGTGCAGGCCGGCATTGCTGTTGTAGCCGAGATAGTCATCCCCCAAATGCTGCACAATCAATTCGCTCAACAACGCACGACGGCGGGCGTAGAGCAGGCGCATACGCCGGATGTGGGCGGCGTAGTGGCCTTCGCGGATGAACTGGCTTAGCGTCAGTTGCGTCAGCAGGTGACCGCCTCGGTACAGCTCGGCGTGCGCTGTTTTCAGTTCACGTGCCAGATGCGGCGGCAGCACCATGTAACTGACGCGCAGTCCCGGATAGAGGGTTTTGCTGAATGTACCGATGTAAATCACCGGTGGTTGTGTTTGTAGCCCTTGTAATGCCGGAATCGGGCTGCCGGAAAAGCGGAACTCGCTGTCGTAATCGTCTTCGATAACCCAACTGCCGTGTTCCTGCGCCAGCGTCAGCAGGCGCTGGCGGCGTGCCAGACTCATGACGGCACCCAGCGGATACTGGTGCGATGGGGTAACGCAAATCAGCCGCGGTACCGAGTGGGGCGAGACATCGTCCGGCGGCACCATCCCTTGTTCATCCACCGCAATCGGAGAGATACGCAGGCCATTGATGGTCAGTACGTTGCGCATTCCCCAATAGCACGGGTCTTCAATCCATGCCAGATCGCCGGGGTTACACAACATTTTGGCCAGCAAATCCATCGCCTGGTGGGTACCTTCGGTAATCAATATTTGCTCTGGCGTACAGGTGACCGAGCGCGCCACCCGGAGGTAGTCCACCAGTGACTGTTGTAGCTCCGGGCAACCCCCGATGGGCGAGTAGGAGTGCTGTTCCGGTTTCAGGCGGCGAGACAGGCGGGTTTGCAGCCGTCGCCACAGATCGTGCGGAAAGCTGGCGATATCCGGAATACCTGGCATAAACGCGCCCCACTGACGTGCCGACGCGCCCGCGTAGCCCAGCAGATGCATACCGCGTCGGGAAATTTCCTGCATGGCCGGACGCAATGGCGACAGAGTGTCGTCGCGTACATCTGGCGGGTGAGCGTCGGGTAACTGTTCGATGACGTAACTGCCGCTGCCGCTGCGGGTTTCGATATAACCTTCCGCCAGTAACTGTTCGAAGGCGGCGAGCACAGTATTGCGCGACAACGACAACTGTTGCGCCAGGTCGCGGGACGAGGGCAGCCGTCGGCCCGGCGCAATGTCTCCACGCAGAATGGCCTGTCGGATCGTATCGTACAGCCGCTTGTTGAGGGTGCCTTCTTGCTGGCGCTCCAGCCCTTGCAGCAGCAAATCAGTCAGTAGTGAACGCAAAGTGGATCCTTCAAATATTAAAAACTGGCTCTGGATTATAGGGCCATTCAGGGGATAAATAACAACATCATAACGTTAATCGTCAACCCTTATTTGGGTGGTGTGTTCATCGAATCGGAGCGGAAAATGAGTAACAGCGAATTGAATCAACGTCGTTTGGCCGCCACGCCGCGTGGTGTGGGTGTGATGTGTGATTTCTTTGCCGACAAGGCTGAGAACGCCACCCTGTGGGATGTTGAAGGGCGCGAGTACATCGATTTTGCGGCTGGGATTGCGGTGCTGAACACCGGTCATCGTCACCCTAAACTAGTGGCGGCGGTGCGCGAACAGCTGGAGAAATTCACCCATACGGCTTATCAAATCGTGCCGTACGGCAGCTATGTGACGCTGGCCGAACGCCTGAACGCACTGGCACCGATTGACGGCCCGGCTAAAACCGCTTTCTTCACGACAGGTGCTGAAGCGGTTGAAAATGCAGTAAAAATTGCCCGTGCCTATACTAAGCGCCCTGGTGTGATTGCCTTTGGTGCGGCGTTCCATGGCCGCACGCTGCTGACTCTGACGTTGACCGGTAAAGTGGCGCCGTATTCCACCGGATTCGGCCCGTTCCCTGGGTCCATTTTCCATGCGCTGTACCCGAACGCCCAGCACGGCGTGACGGTAGAACAGGCGCTGGAGAGTATTGATCGCCTGCTGCACACCGATATCGCTGCCGATCAGGTCGCGGCCATTTTGCTCGAACCAGTCCAGGGCGAAGGCGGCTTCAATGTCGCGCCGCCGGAATTTATCAGCGGTGTGCGCCAGTTGTGTGACAAATACGGCATGTTGCTGATCGCAGACGAAGTGCAGAGCGGTTTTGCCCGTACCGGCAAGGTCTTTGCCATGGAGTATTACGACGATAAAGCGGACCTGATCACCATGGCGAAAAGTCTGGGTGGCGGTTTCCCCATTTCCGGCGTGGTAGGGCGAGCCGAGGTGATGGACGCACCGGGTCCTGGCGGGCTGGGCGGAACCTATGCCGGTAACCCGCTGGCGGTGGCTTCGGCACTGGCGGTGCTGGATGTGATTGAAGAAGAACAACTGTGCCAGCGTGCCCAGCGTCTGGGCGCTACACTGGTAGAAGCGCTGGAAAAGGCGAAAACTGGCAATCCAGCAATCGCGGATATTCGTGCCCGTGGCTCCATGGTGGCGGTGGAATTCAATGACCCGCAAACCGGCAAACCGAGCGCGGAGATCACCAAAAAATACCAGCAGGCGGCACTGGAGCAAGGGCTGCTGTTGCTGACCTGTGGTACGCACGGCAACGTGATTCGTTTCCTGTATCCGCTGACCATTCCGGATGCCCAGTTCAGCAAGGCACTGTCGATTCTGTCCCAGGTTCTGGCAAAGTGAGACGTGAGCGAAAAGGTAACTATGCAACTAAAAAATAACGCGTTATTTCGTCAGCAATGTCTGATTGGCGACGAGTGGCAAGACAGCCATAACGGCGCTTGTCTGAGCGTGAACAACCCGGCCACGGGAGTTGAGCTGGGCAGCATTCCGCTGGTGACGGCGCAGCAAACCCAGCAGGCGATTGCCCACGCAGAGCAGGCGCTGATCGCATGGCGGCAGCGTACCGGTAAAGAGCGTGCGGCACTGATGCAGGCATGGGCGCAACTGATTCGTGCGCATCAGGATGATATCGCGGCGATTCTGACCGCCGAGCAGGGGAAACCGCTGGCGGAAGCCAAGGGTGAAATCGCTTATGCCACCTCGTTTATTGACTGGTTTGCCGAAGAAGCCAAGCGGGTTGAGGGCAGTGTGTTGCAGTCGCCGCAGGCAAATCAGCGTTTGCTGGTGATTAAGCAAGGCATTGGTGTATGTGCGGCAATCACGCCCTGGAACTTCCCGGCGGCGATGATCACCCGCAAAGCCGCACCGGCGCTGGCGGCGGGCTGCACCATGATCGTCAAACCGGCGGAGCAGACGCCGTTCACCGCGCTGGCGTTGGCGGAACTGGCACTACAGGCCGGTATTCCTGCCGGTGTGTTGCAGATGGTGACCGGCGAAGCTGCCTCGGTGGGTAAAGTGCTGTGCGACAGCCCGGTAGTGCGTAAGCTGAGTTTTACCGGCTCTACTGAGGTTGGCCGCATTCTGATGGCGCAAAGCGCGCCGACGGTAAAAAAACTGTCGCTGGAACTGGGCGGCAACGCACCGTTCATTGTGTTTGACGATGCAGATCTGGAGCAGGCGATAAAAGGCATTCTGGCGTCCAAGTTCCGCAACAGCGGTCAGACTTGCGTCTGTGCCAACCGCATTTATGTTCAGCGCGGCATCTATCCGGCGCTGGCGGCACGGCTGGTGGAAGAGGTGGAGAAGCTGTGCGTGGGCGAGGGGACTCAGCCCGGTGTGACGCAAGGCCCATTGATTGACGAAGATGCGGTTGGCAAGGTGCAGCAGCATATTGACGATGCGCTGTCAAAAGGGGCGGAATTGCTGACTGGCGGCGCACGTCACGCGCTGGGCGGCACCTTCTTCACCCCAACGGTGATAGGCGGTGTGACGCCTGACATGCGTTTCGCCCGTGAGGAGACGTTTGGCCCGGTGGCGCCGCTGTTCCCGTTCGACGATGAGGCGCAGGCGGTGGCGATGGCCAATGATACCGAATTCGGCCTGGCTGCGTATGTCTATACCCGCGACGCCATTCGCCAGTGGCGGGTACCGGAAGCGCTGGAGTACGGCATGGTGGGGATCAACACCGGGCTAATTTCCAACGAAGTGGCTCCCTTTGGCGGGGTGAAACAGTCAGGTCTGGGGCGCGAAGGCTCTCGCTTTGGCATCGAGGAATACCTGGAGATGAAATATCTCTGCGTTGATCTCTCTCCTTCAGCCTGATGGCGAATGAGCCGGGATGTTCATCCCGATAACCTCATGCTTCAACGTGGTGCATTCTTATTGTTGGATTGCACCACAATAAAGCAAATTCGACACGAGCGGCTACGCTCTACTCACAGGTCATTACGTTAAAAATAGTATAAGCACTGTGCATATTGCACGGTGTGGTTTCTCCGCGGCGCCATCCAGTAGTTTTCGACCCGGACAATAGAAACTGGCATGAAAACTGCTTTATAAATTGATGCCTATGCATCAAAAAAAATTAATGGTTTTGCCCTCGCGGGCATACGTTGACTACTCTCTTCAGGAGCCAGACCATGTTGAAAAAATTTGCATTATCCGCTTTGCTCGTTGCCATGGCCTCCCAGAGCTGGGCTGAAAACCTGACTGTGATTTCTTTTGGCGGCACCAATAAGGACGCGCAGGACAAAGCGTTTTACAAGCCGTTTCAGGCGTCGGGCAAGGGGGTGATCGAAGCGGGCGAATACAATGGTGAAATGGCTCGAATCCGCGCCATGGTGCAGACCGGTCAGGTCGGCTGGGATGTGGTGGAAGTGGAAGGTCCGGAATTACTGCGTGGCTGCAACGAAGGGTTGTTTGAAACGCTGGATTGGAAAAAACTGGGTAATCAGGCTGATTTTGTAAAAGGTTCGGTTTCTGAATGCGGCGCCGGGATCTTTGTCTGGTCCACCGTGCTGGCCTATAACGCTAACAAACTGCAACAAGCGCCAAAAAGCTGGGCTGACTTCTGGGACGTCAAAAATTACCCCGGCAAACGTGCGTTACGCAAGAGCGCCAAGTTCACGCTGGAAATCGCCTTGCTGGCGGATGGCGTGAAACGTGAAGACGTCTATAAGGTGCTGGCGACACCCGTCGGTGTTGATCGTGCGTTCAAGAAACTCGATCAGATCAAATCCAATATTCAGTGGTGGGAATCTGGCGCGCAGCCGTTGCAGTGGCTGGTAGCGGGCGATGTGGTGATGACTTCCGCCTACAATGGCCGTGTGGCAGTCGCGCAGAAAGAGAAACCGGGTATCAATATCGTCTGGAAAGACGGGCTGTACGATCTCGATAGCTGGGCGATTGTGAAAGGTTCTAAACACAAAGCCGTAGCTGAACAGTTTATCGCGTTTGCCAACCAGCCAGAAAATCAGAAAGTATTCGCCGAAAATATTGCCTATGGCCCGACCAACAGCAAAACCACCGCGTTGTTGAGTCTGGCGGTCAGCAATAACCTGCCGACCGCACCGGATAACCTGGCACAATCGGTGCAAGTGGATACCGAATTCTGGATTGATCACGGCGAAGAGCTGGAACAGCGCTTCAACGCCTGGGCTGCCCAGAAGTAATGCTGAATCGGTATTGATCACAAGGAGAGAACGCTGATGTCCCAGAGCGAAATGTTGAAGGCAGCACCGCCAACCGGCGATGACGGTAACCGAACCAGTCTGAAACAGCAATTACGCCAGGCACAGGCACGCTACCAGAAACGCTCGCTGCTGCTGATAGCACCGCTGTTCCTGTTCATTCTGGTCAGTTTCCTGTTCCCGATACTGTCGATTCTGGGTAAAAGCGTGTCCAACCCGGACCTGCGCGTCAGTATGCCGTCTACTATCGAGGCGATGCGGCAATGGTCCGGCAACGATGTTCCAGATGAAGCGGTGTTCCGGGCGCTGGTGAGTGATCTGCGCAATGCCCGGAACACCGGGCAGGTTGCTACCATCACGAAACGGCTGGGTTATGAAGACAACCAGTATCGTACGTTAATCACCCGCACATTACGGAAATTGCCGTCAGATGAAGCATCAGGGCTGCGTGAGCAACTGATTGCCGATCAACCGATGTGGGGTGAACTGACCACCTGGAAAACCATTGACCGCGCATCCCGGCCATTTACCAGCTACTACCTGTTAGCGGTATTTGACCATAAGGTGGATTCACAGACCGGCAAAGTGGTTACGCAACCCGCTGATCAGGCGTTGTATGTGGATGTATTGCTGCGTACGTTGCTGATGGCGGGCATAGTCACGTTGTTGTGCGTGGCGCTGGGCTACCCGCTGGCGTACTGGCTGGCGAAGCAGCCGGATAATCGCGCCAACTTGCTGATGATTCTGGTGTTGTTGCCATTCTGGACCTCACTGATTGTGCGTACTGCCAGTTGGATTGTGCTGCTGCAATCCGGCGGGTTGATTAACCGTTCGTTGATAGGGCTTGGCATCATTGATGAGCCGCTGGAGCTGGTGTTCAACCGTGTTGGTGTCTACATCTCCATGACTCATATTTTGTTGCCGTTCTTCGTGTTGCCGCTGTATGCGGTGATGAAAGGCATCTCACCCAACTATGTGCGTGCGGCGATTTCACTGGGTGCGCATCCGTTTTTGGCATTCTGGCGGGTATATGTACCGCAAACCTACGCCGGGGTGACTGCCGGCGCATTGCTGGTGTTCATGATGGCGATTGGCTACTACATTACGCCGGCGCTGCTGGGTGGGCCAGGTGACCAGATGCTCAGTTATTTTGTGGCGTTTTTCACCAATACCACCATGAACTGGGGGATGGCGGCAGCGCTGGGGACACAGCTGTTGGTGATCGTCGTGTTGTTGTATGTGGTGTATATCCGCGTCACCCGCACCGACGCCGATGCAGCGGCGCGTTAACCGAAGGAGCAAGCGATGAAACCGATGAAGGAAATGAGACAGCAGGGGTCGCAGTTGCTGCGGGTGTGGAATGGCTTCTTCAATTTTTATGGTGCGGCAATGCTGCTGTTTCTGGTGGTGCCGGTGTTGGTGATCGTGCCGTTATCGTTCAATGCCGGGTCGTTCCTCAGCTACCCGCTGGCCGGGTTTTCCCTGCGCTGGTATCGGGAATTTTTTCACTCCAGTGAATGGCTAAGTTCGCTTGGCAACAGCCTGCTGATTGCGCCGCTGGCGACGGTATTAGCGACGGTACTGGGGGTGCTGGCGTCGGTTGGGCTGGTACGCGGAGAGTTCCGCGGTAAATCGTTGGTGATGGCGGTGCTGATTTCGCCAATGATTGCCCCGGTGGTGATTGTGGCGGTCGGGATGTTCTTCTTTTTCGCCAGACTGTCATTACTGAATAGCTACATCGGACTGGTGCTGGCCCATGCCGTGCTGGGCGTGCCGTTTGTGGTGATTACCGTGACTGCGGTGCTGAAGAATTACGATCAAAACCTGACTCGCGCTGCGGCCAGTTTAGGGGCGCCGCCGCTGCTGGCATTTTGGCGGGTGACGCTGCCGTTGATCGCGCCCGGTGTATTTTCCGGCGCGTTGTTCGCGTTTGCCACGTCGTTTGATGAAGTCATTGTCACGCTGTTTCTCGCCAGCCCGCGCCAGCGCACGCTGCCGTTGCAGATGTTTGCCGGAATTCGTGAAAACCTCGACCCGACCATCGCCGCTGCTGCGACCATGATGGTGGCCGCTGCGTTATTGTTGCTGGTAGTGATGGAGATCCTGCGCCGTCGCACGGAGAAACTGCGCGGCGGACATTGATCTCGATACCCATTGCTGGTTGCTAAGCGCCCTTGTCGAAATCGGCAAGGGCGTTTTTTTGGCGTTTTACTACGGCATCATGCCAAATGTGCGGTTGGTTTGAACGTATAAATCGGGCGGGATATGGCGGGCATTGCCCGCCATGATTAGCTTAATTTAATGAGTTAGAACGACTCCCAGTCATCTTTGCTGCCAGCGACAACAGGCGTTTTCTTCACCGCAGCGGTTTTGGTGGAGGTTTTCATTGCGGATTTGCCCAGCATCAACGATGGTTTAGCGCTGATAGCGGCGTGCTGGCTTACCTGAGGCGTAGAGCCGTCATGGCTCAGACGGAACATGGATACCGCCTGTTCCAGGATTTGCGCCTGTTCTTCCAGCGAGTTAGCGGCAGCGGAAGATTCTTCCACCAGCGCAGCGTTTTGCTGGGTGGTGGCGTCCATTTCAGTGATTGCGGTGGAGATTTGGTTGATGCCGCGGCTTTGCTCGTCGGAGGCAGAGGCAATCTCACCCATAATATCATGTACATGGGTGATTGAGCGGATAATGTCGTCCATGGTTTTACCCGCATTTTCCACCAGAGCGGAACCGGTGTTTACCCTGGTGACGGATTCGCCGATCAGCGTTTCGATCTCTTTGGCGGCCTGGGCGCTACGTTGAGCCAGACTGCGTACTTCACCGGCCACGACCGCAAAGCCACGGCCTTGCTCACCTGCGCGGGCGGCTTCTACTGCGGCGTTGAGCGCCAGAATGTTGGTCTGAAAAGCAATGCCGTTGATGACTGTGGTTATCTCAGAAATGCGTCGTGAACTGACGGCGATCTCATTCATGGTACTGACTACGTCGGTGACGATTTCACCGCCACGGGTCGCATTTGTCGAGGCATCGGCAGCCAGCTGCGAGGCGTGATGCGCATTGTCGGCGTTTTGCTTCACCGTTGACGTTAACTGTTCCATGCTGGCGGCGGTTTCCACCACGGCGGCAGACTGTTGTTCGGTACGGGAGGACAGGTCAGTGTTGCCGGCGGCGATTTCCGAAGCGGCTGACGCCACGTTGCTGACGCCTTCACGAATCTCGGCGATCATTTCGCGCAGTTTATGGTTCATGGCTGCCATCGCTGACATCAGCATACCCAGTTCATCGCGGCGAACGGCTTTGATGGAGGCAGTCAGGTCACCTTGCGCAATACGTTCAGCCAGTGACAGGCTCTGGTGTAACGGGCGGGTAATCTGCAGCGTGATGCGCCATGACATCAATACCCCGATAACGATAATCACCAGCCCCGTCAACAGTAATTGCCATTGAGAACCGAGAGTGATGCTTTGAATCAGTGGCAGCTGTCGTTGATACAAGTTTTCGGATGTCTCGTTCATGACAGCCGCAGCCTCTGACATTGTCTTGGTGGCTGCTTTCTCACCCTGAACGGCTTTCATGTAATCATCAATATAACCGTTGTAAGCGGAGAAAAACTGTAAGGCCTGGTCCAGTGGACCTTGCTGTTCGGGGGTGAATTTGGGTAATGCCTGGCTGAACAGACTTTTCATGTTGCCAAGCGCGGTGCGAAGAGTGGTTTCAGACTGTTGGGATGGATTCACCAATAATTCATGTGCCAAATCACGGACCTCGGAAAGCTGTTCTGAGAGGGGGGTAAACTCTGTCCTTAATTCCGGCGTCAGGGTCTTGCTGTTCAACTGCGAACGTAATGCATTGATTTCATTGGTGCTATTGTTACGGTTTAGCTTTTGTGATGCTGCGTCCCGCTGCTGGCTGGCTTGGATCAAGGCTTCACGTGCAGGGAGGTAGTTTTTATAGGCATCGCTAAGCTGTTTCAGTAATTTCTGTGATTCTGGCTGCCAGTGCAGTTGCTGGGCCTGATTCAGCGCCTGACCCACTTTTGTCATCAGGTCGCCGACCTTATTAATAGAGGCGTAGTCATGCGTATACTGAAAATTGAGTCGGGCACGTCTGGCTTCATTGAGGTTATTATTAATATCGTTGCTAACGATGGCTTTCTGGACGTAACTGTCAATGTCACGGAAACCATTCACTCCCGATAGTGTAATAAAGGCGGACATCAGTAAAATGAGTCCGAAACCGATTGCCAGCTTGATGCCGACTTTCAGATTATCATAAGCAGTAAAGATTTTATTCATTATAGGATTCCTGTGGTGCTAATTGTGTTGGCGATGCAAGATCAACAGAGGGAAACCATCTGTTAACGTCCTTGTTGTTTCTCAAAATAGTATTTTTTTCAGCGATGGAGAAATGCATGTGAATGCTATCACATATTTTTAAAATATAAATAGCATGTAACATAATGGAATAACGCGATGTTTACGTTTTTATTCCATATTCTTTATTGTTTGTTTTTTTTATTCTGCTTATAACTTGTTCAATAATTTCGTGTACTAGTTATGAAAAGCATTTAGGTCATCTTGTCTGGCCTTTTTTCAAAAAATTATTCTAAGACAGCCTGACTAAGTCATATTTTTTCATTCTATAAGCGAGGCGAAAAATAATGTTCTGCTCTCTATTATTCGTCAGAAAATATTCGTCAACAAATCACGTTTGCGGTAGTCAAATATCGTCACATGATAGGAACTCATGACGCGACTCATTCTGAGGCTGGCTATTTGGTGGGAACAGGGGGAAGTGGTTTTCGGTTGTGCATTTGTCGGACGCCAGTATGGGTTAATACGTTAGCGAACCGGTATTCTGCGCTGCTTTTCAACAGCGCAGAAGCGAGTTATGCATCAGACGCCGGGGAGAGCGCATTCGCCGTGTCGGTCGTGATTGGCAGATGAATGACCGATTCGAAACTGCGCAGGCGTTTATAAATCGATATCAGCTCCACGATGGTGGTCCAGGAGTTAATCAGGTACTGGAATGAGCTGCGTACCTGATCGAACACATTAGTGATTTGCGTCATCAGGCCGAGGGTCAGACTGCCTGCGACAATAGATGGCAACAGCATGATGATGCCAAAGATGTTGTCGGTTTGCAGATAAAGCACCCGTGCGATATTAAAGTAGGTGTAGTGGAAGTAGAGGCGGAAATAATTTTTCCGTACGTTGCTAAATAGTTGCTTGACCGTAGGTGGTGTGGCACGGCTGGCATCGTCCTCGCCATACACCAGCTCTTTACGATAGGCGGCTTCCACCCGCTGATTATTGAACCCCAGGCCCGGAAGTTTGATGCCGATCAGCGCCAGCAAACCAGTACCCGCCAGCGACCAGACGAGAGCCGCAATCACCAGACCGTAGGGAATTTCGCCGATTAACGGCAGTGATTTAACATGAGATGAGAGGCTTATCAGCACCGGTAAAAAGGCAATCAGCGTCATCAATGATTTCACCAAATCCACTCCCAGGCTTTCCACTGTAGATGCGAAACGCATGGTGTCTTCCTGAATACGTTGCGCCGCCCCTTCAATGTGGCGCAATGCCTGCCAGTGTGAGGTGTAATAGTCATTCATGGCAGTACGCCAGCGAAAGACGTAGTGGCTGACGAAAAAGAGATTCAACACACCCACGGTTACCGCGGTTAGCGCAATACCAAGGAAGATCAGCAGTTGCTGGTAAAATGCCTGGATGGTTACCGCATTAGGTGTGCTCAGCGCTCTTTGGATCAGATCGTAAAAAGGGACGTACCAGTCGTTGATTGCGACCCCGACCTCTACCGAGAAATAGGTAACGAAAATAATCAACGAGGTGCCAAGAATTGACCAGCGCTGCCAGGGATGCGGATGTAGCCATACCCAGACGCCAGCGAATAGCCCCACACACAGCAGGTAGTAGCCATAGAACCACAGAAAAGCGGGTGACAGAAACCGAATCGCGCCTTGTGGTAGCGGCTGACTGATGTGCAGCAGGTTATCACCCAGCGGGCGCCCCCAGCTATACCAGATGACGACCGCCACCAGCGACCAGATCAGCGCCGAGGAAAAAAACAATTTGGGGTTAGGAAAGAACGACTTGAACATAAACGCACTTTTTTCCGTAAAATTTATCCATAAAGCAGGTTAACTGCTTTAACAGCAAAATAGTTAATCCAGCCGCAGGATTATATTGAAACGATTTTTGACTGTGGTGTGGTTTTCTTTACGCAGCAGAGAATGTCATGCCAATCACAGCAACAGCGGCTGTCGTCATCCGAATGGCATAACCTGGCTGGGCGACATTGATCAGCGGTGTAGTCGTGATAATTACGTGACAATGTCACTTTTGTGGTATCAACGTCATAGTGGGTCGATACCACATGCAAACATGTTGCTCTATTCCAATCGATTACCGGGGTCAACCTTGTTGCGAAGGTCGATGTGGCCTGCGACGTTAATCGACAGGTAGGATTCCAGTTCGGTGAATGACAACACCGGCACGTGATGAAATTCGTCTTGCAGCAGAATACGCAGCGGACTGCGCAGGTCTTGCGCCACCAGAATGAGCGATGATGACGGAATTATCGCCGGGAATATGTGGCGCAACTGGTTGTGTAACGTGGTGCTGTAGCGTGAAGGCAGTGCACGGAAGGTTTTACTTTGCGTCTGGAGTAACTCGTCACGTAGGAGTTCTTCGGTTTCCAACGTCAGCAGCCAGGCGGTGAGTTGATTCCCCTGACTATACTGGCGGCAAATCTGGGTTTTTAGTTGCAACCGCACGTAGTCGGTGAGGGCGTTGATGTCGCGCTCATGCTGACCGATGTCGATCAGCGCTTGTGCGATCACCTGTATCGAACGCAGCGGCACCCGCTCCGATGCCAATCGCTGCAGCACGCTGGCGAAGCGCGATAGCGGCATGGTGCGCTGTAATTCATCCGCCAGTGTAGGGTGTTCATCTTCCAGCCAGACGAGGATCGATGTGGTTTCCTGCAGGCCAATAAACTTTGCGCCGCTACGATGAATGGCATTCTCCATGCGACTAAGGATTAGCGCGTTTGGACTCCAGGCATCCAGTTCCGGTTGTTGTAACAACGGGTGTTCTGGCGTCAGCCACAACAGGCCTTGTTCATCGCGGGCAGGCAGCCCGGCAATGATACTGGCGTCCTGCGTATCTTCCGGCAATTGTCTGCGTGGCACGGCCAGCAACGGCACGCCGAAGCTGGCTCGCAACTGCGGAATTTCGTACACGCAGAAGCGGAACTCATCCTCCGGCACGTTGGCGTTGAACTCAATATCGAACGATGGCAGCGTAAAGCCAAATTGATACATCAATTGGTGGCGCAGGTGGAGAATATCCTGTACCAGCACCGCTACCGCCTCCGAACCCTGCCATACGGTATGGAACTGCAACAGGTAGGCACGCGCCGGGTTAAAACGACGTAGATCCTGAGTGCCGTGTGGTTCGGCGGGCTGGTTATTGCTCGCCTGTCGTGAATTCTGTAATTGATTCGATTTTTCCCACCACATCTGGAACATGCCGTTGCTGAACAAAGCCAGGCTGATGAGCAGTAGCATCAGTGCGGGTATGCCGGGTAACAGTGCGGCCATCAGAGCACCCAGCGATAAGATAATCCACGTTTTAGGTTGGTGGGTCAGTTGCCTGATGAGTTCACGGCCAATGTTGAACGTTGTTTTCTGTCTGTCGGCTGCGGCATAGATGATGATAAGCCCCGCGGTTAGTGACGTCAGCAGCGCCGGAATCTGTACGACCAGACCTTCGCCGATGGTCAGCGCCAGAGAGATGTGTAGGGCATGACCAGCAGCCATGCCGTGTTGCAGTATATCGAGGGTGAAACCACCTATGATGTTGATGAATACGATCGCCAGACCGACAATCGCTTCTCCTTTAACGAGCTTCATCGCCCCTCTTATCGCACCAAACAGTTGGCTCTCATTACCGATGCTTTGCCGCCGCTGACCCGTTTGTTGGGAGCCGAACAGCCCGGAGTGCAAGTCGCTGTCGATATACATTGGCGTGCTGGACGTTTCATCCAGCATCAAGCGTGCCGCCACTTCCGCTACATGATCCGACCTTTTGGTAATGACCAGAAAGTTCACTACCGTCAGAATCAGAAAGAGCAGCAGACCGACTGTCAGGCTATCGCGTACTGCAATATGACCCACGGCTTTTACCATCTGACCCGCGTCCTGTTGCAGCAGGATATGGCGGGTGATGGCGATGGACAGTGACAGCCGAAACAAGGTGGTCAGCAGTACCAGTGCCGGGAATATGGCGAAAGCCAACGGTTTGGCGAGGTAGATTGCCAGTCCGGCCAGCAGTAACGACATAACCATGTTAAGTGCAATCAGCATGTCGGTCAGGCTGGCCGACAGGGGAAAGAGCATCATGAGCATGATCGCTATGACAATCACGATACCTGCCGCCTCGGTGCGCTGCATGGCGTTTATGATAAAGCGGTTAAGCCAGGTAATGAGTACAGCCATTGGTTACCTCTGATTCCTGGCTCGTTTGTTTATCGACCTGGTTTCATTCATCAACCTGGTTTCGTCCATCGATGTAGTTTTATACATTGACGTAGTTTTATACATTGATGCAGTTTTATCCATCAATGTAGCCTCAACCATTAATGCAGCTTCATCCAATGCAGCGTTATCGTTGGCGCTAAGATGGATCAATCGTAGGGATTGTTTCATTGCGCTCAACGTGGTGTTGAGCGCAAAAGAAACATTGTTGAGTAAAATATCGTGTGAAATCATGGTACTTGTCCTGCCTGAAGCATCCCGTTGCTTTAATCGTGTACGGTTATGTGGCATGACTTGGAAACGAGTTCCCATTAAATGACGTAAGTCAGTAATAGATAAATGGTTGTTATTATTTTTTAAGAAATCATTTGATTGATTTCTTATGCAAGAGTTTGCAATTCAGGCTGAGTTTTATCTGCAACAAGTGGCACGAAAACCCATTTCATTACTAAATAAATCATTTAATAACATTAAGTTAATTGATTTTAATTGACTGGTACGCCCTTTGCTCTCCCGGATGCGTCAATGCGTGCGTAACAATGGAAAGTTAATGAAATGGAAACGATTACACTGAAACAAATAAAAACGTCTCAACCTCAAACGCCTGCCAATACTGTGAACTGGGAGCAAGTTTTTCGCCTGCATGGCAAGCGATTGCAAAATTTCATTCGCAAGCGCGTATCGAACCGTGAGGATGTGGAAGATTTACAGCAGATGACCTATCTGGAGGTGCTGAAAAACCGTGAAAAGTTCGCTGGCACTTCACGCCCGGAAACCTGGGTATTTGGTATTGCTCTGAATTTGGTGCGCAACCACTTCAGGCAGGTCCGTCATCGTTTTCGTGAAATCAGCGATGATACGCCCGAAGTGGCGGAAATCCTGTCGATGGACATCGATCTCTGTCGTATGACGGAGTGTGAACATGCGCTAAGCCGTACGCTGACAGCCAGTGCGCACCTGCCAGAGGAAACGCGTAAAATATTAATGATGCTGTTGGATGCGGATATCAGTTACCAGGATATCGCCGATCAGCTCAACATTCCTATTGGCACTGTACGTTCGCGTCTCTCCCGCGCCAGGGGGTATCTAAGACAAGTCATTGATGTATAAGATTAATTTCCGTGCGGTAACGGGCATGGGGTTCGCTTATTATTGCCATGCCTTGTGAGGGCCTCTCCCCTGGGCTGATGGAGGTGAAGGAACCTGCCAGTCAGTATCAGGCTGCAAACCGCCACCGTGCGTCGTGGCTGGGCAGCCTAACCGGGCCGCAGGTCACTTTCCCCGAAGGTGCTCCCTGCGGCTTTCCTTTCGCTGTCGGTTCCCGGTTTTTGGGAGCTGACAGGCTTAGCGATAGCAAGGAGATGGCCATGTTATATACCCCTACTTCCCCACAACCCTACCATCTGGATGATGTACCGCCGCTGGCGCTGGTGGATTTCGCCTTTAGCCGGATCAAGGATGCCATTTATATTGTCAACGATGTGGCACAGTTTTGTTATGTGAATGACGAAGCTTGCCGCATGTTGGGCTACAGTCGCCGTGAATTTCGTCGTATGCGGGTGCAGGACATAACGCCCGACTGGAAAAAAGAAGAGACGAACCGTCACTGGTATGATCCGCATTGCGGGAAAAGTGAACTGACGGTTGAAACCCGGCATAAGACCCGTCTTGGCATCGTGTTACCGGTAGAAGTCAGTGTGAATCATTTCCTGCATAAAAGACGAAAATACAGTATGTGCGTAGTCAGGGATATTCGGGAACGCCAACATATCGAACAATTAGCCTATGCCCGCGAGCAGGAGTTCAGGACGCTGGCGGAAAATATACCGGCTCTAATCATACGCTTTGATCCACAGCTCAATTGCCTGTATGCCAACCCTGCCACATTGGCGTACCTGCGTTTTACCGCTGAGCAGGTGTATGGGCGTCAACTGACGGATTTACTGCCGCACTCCCGCTGTGTTGTGCACATTCTTCAGCGGGTACAACAGGTGGCAGACACGAAAAAGAGCATTGAAGATGAGCTGGAGGAAGAGAGCGACGCGGCAGCGATGCATCACCGGGGGAGTTATCATCTCCGCTGTGTACCGGAATTTGACCAGAACGGTAGCCTGACGTCGATCCTCGCTGTTGGGCACGATATCACGGTCATTCGCTATACTGAAAAAAAGCGTGAGGACGCTCAAATGCGTTTGCTGGCGCGTCAGCGTGAACTCTCTCGTGAAGAAGAACGTAAACACATCGCCAGAGAGATCCATGACGAGTTGGGACAGCTCCTGACATCAATGCGTATGAGCCTGTCGCTGATGTGTATGCAGTTCACCCGTGACAATCCGCCAATGCTAACGCAACTACAGAACCTGATGGCGTTGTCCGATAAGACCATTCAGGTGGTGCGACAGGTGGCCACCCGGTTACGCCCCAATGTGCTGAATATGGGTTTAACGCCGGCGCTGGAATGGTTGCGCGATGACTTTATCCGGCAATACGGCTGCCCGTGCCTGCTGCGAACACCCGCGTCGGAAGTGGTGTTGAATGACGAATGCGCTACGGCGGCATTCCGGGTAGTACAAGAGTCGCTCACTAATATTGCCCGTTATGCCGAAGCGACACAGGTCGTGATTGCCCTGGAAAAGCGCGAAGGCGTGATTGTGCTGAGCGTGTGCGACAACGGTAAAGGATTTGACACTCAAAACGGTAAACCTCATACCTTTGGCTTGATGAGCATGAAAGAGCGGGGCCGAATGCTGGGAGGTGAAGTAATAATAGAAAGCCAGCCGGGAGCCGGTACGCTGGTTCGGCTGACGTTTCCGCAGGAGACTGCTGCGTAGAATAGTTTTCTCTGGAGAGTATAAAAACACGAATGGACAGACTGATAAAACTGATGATCGCCGACGATCATGTGATTATGCGCGAAGGATTAAAGCAAATCTTTTCATTAGACGAGAATCTGGAGGTGGTGGCTGAAGCGGGTACCGGTTCGCAGGTGCTGGCGCAACTTAGGGAGCATCAGATCGATTTATTGCTGCTGGACATGAGTATGCCGGGTATTTGCGGCGAAGAGCTGATTATGCGTATTGTGGCGCAGTATCCGCGTTTGCCCATTCTGGTGTTAAGCATGTATAGCGAACCGCAAATCGCCCTGCGGGTGCTGAAAAGTGGGGCGCTTGGCTATATTGCCAAAGATAAGGACCCGGAAGCGTTATTGTCGGCTATTCGACGGGTGGCGCAGGGAGGGCGCTACATTGACCACAATATTGCCGAGCAGATTGTGTTTGCAGATTGCCAGACCCGTGGCGGCGGTCGTCGTGAACTGCTGACCTCACGGGAACACCAAATCATGGTGATGCTGGCTCAGGGATTAGGGGTCAACACCATTGCTGAAACGCTGGCCATCAGCAATAAAACCGTTAGCACCCATAAATCGCGGTTAATGGAGAAAATGCAGTTCACTACGAATGCCGACATTGTGAAGTATGCACTAAGCCAGCGTTTAATCGCCTGATTAATCGATTGTTGTCCGCCCTCTGTCATGACCTTGCGTCAATACCATGCCATGACGGAGGGGGACTCCCTCACCTTTCATTACCGGCATTATTACCCACATCATCGTACCTGTTGGTGCAGGGAGTAGGATTATTCCTACTTTTTGCTCTGAAATTCCTACTATAACTTCAGCGGTTGGCTGATGGTTTGTTTGGCTGTTGGCAGTAATGCTTACGCACACCATCAATGCGTTGTTAAAACGCTCAAATTTATCGCAATTGACCGTTACGACATCGTCAAAATGACGGTGATGGGTGTCAAATCAGGGTCGTTGCCAACATTTTGCTCGGTTCTGTATAGGTTATGCCCTGACAGTTTGAGAATGGAATACAGAAAAAAGTACAGGAGTTGTCATGACGATAAGGAATAACAATGAACCCTCGCAGTCACATCATTGTGTCTCCCATGAGTCCTTGTTAACCCTTCCGCAGGAAGCGGAAGATATACACGGATCGCTATCTTCTCTCATCCACACTATCGCCCCCCTTAATGTTGATATCGTACTGGAGGGTGAAACCGGCACCGGCAAAGATACGCTGGCGAGCCGCATTCATCAGCTTTCCGGTTGCGCCGGCCCGCTGGTGGCGGTGAACTGTGCCGCTGTACCGGAAACGCTGGCAGAAAGTGAGTTGTTTGGCGTGGTATCCGGGGCTTATACCGGCGCCAGCCGCTCCCGCGCCGGGTATCTTGAAACCGCTGATAAAGGCATTCTGTTTTTGGATGAAATAGACAGTATGCCGCTGACGCTACAGGCCAAATTGCTGCGGGTGTTGGAAAGTCGCGGTATCGAACGTTTAGGCAGTACTCGATTTAAACCGGTGGATATGCGGGTGATTGTCGCTACACAAACGCCGTTGCGAAAATTGGTGGAAGAGGGGCGTTTTCGGCGTGATCTCTACTTCCGACTGGACACGGTAAAAATTCAGTTGCCGACATTACGTTCGCGTACGGAGATCATTCTGCCGTTATTTCAGCGCTTTTTGCATGAAGCCGCCACCCGCCTGAAACGACCATTGCCGAAGGTATCCGCGACCATTCAGGAACAACTATTGATGCATAGCTGGCCTGGCAACATTCGTGAACTCAAAGCCGCTGCCGAACGCTGGGTGCTGGGATTGTCGCCCGTGCCAATGGCGGTTGATGGTGGTGAAACAGAAAGCGATGCGCCGCTGACATCGCTGAAGATGCGGTTGCGCCGCATTGAGCGCTTCCTGATTCAGGATGCGTTGCAGCGTAACGATCATTGTATCGATACGGTGGTCAATGAACTGGGGATTCCCAAACGTACGCTTTATCATCGCATCAAGTTGCTGAATGTGGCGGCGCGCGGACTGTAATTTATCGAATGGTGTGTTATTGCCGACGAATTGTTTGTTATTACCAGGGAAAAAGTGAATATCTTCCGTCATGGCCTTACGCCGCTTCTGGCTGATATTTATCAAAGAAGAACGGATGCATGATGGCAGCCATTTGCACGAATTGGCTTCAGGGATTTAACGTGTGCAGCCTGAAACAGTTGCCTTAAAACAGTGCCTTAAAACATTGCCCGTTGGCGATATTGCCAGCCTGTGTGGCGCTCATGCGTTGAAAAGGAGTGAAAGGCGTGAATAGCCGTGAATTGTAAGCCAGTATCGGCACAAAATAGTTTACTAACTAAACTATTTAGCGGTAAGTTATCAATTCTGAACATTATCAATATCAGGGAGTGAGGGCATGTTGGGCAGACGGTGTTTAAAACTGGTGGCGGGTTTGGCTGTGCAGGAAGCAGAATTGATCCGGATTGGGCAATGTCAGGAATATAAGGACCAGGCTGCCGTGGGCGAAAAATCCCGGCTACAGGTGGATGCGATGACTCAGACTCTCAACATCGCCCCCAGGGTCGAATGCTACCCGGCACTGTTGCGTGAACTGCTGCGTACGCAGGGTGGAGAAGGGCGTGGCACGCTGTATTGTCACCCTGAGCGTCAGGCTGATGTCTCCGCCTGGTTAGCCGAGCACAGCCACCTTGGCTGGACATTAAACAATGACAATGCTCTGGCACAGGATACCCTGAAACTGATCACCGCACAGGGCGTGATGACCCTGAGCTGGCAACGGGTGGTAACACATCGTCTGACGAAGACGGAAACGTTATCGTTAAATTGAGTTGACTGATGATAGCGTGAGAAGCCTGTAATATGTCGTTACTAAAGCATAACTAATACTACCGATAACCTCAGTCAGTGACACTTATGTCACAGGATGTCTGTATCTTCCCGCATGTTACTGCACTATTACTGTAAGAGTGTTGCACGATTCCATGGCTGTGCCCGACAACGATGCTTCGGGCCTGCTTTTGGCATATCTCTATACTTTTAATGGAATAGTCAAATGGTTAATAACAGAACATACACCTTATCGATGAGGTCAATGGCGAAGGCGATAATGTTGCTGCTCGGCACAGGCGTGTTAAGTTCATGCGCCCACCATGGTTATTCGCATGAATGCCAAAATATTGATAGCTTGCTGAAATCCCACGGCATTACTGATTCACCAACCGGGCTACCCACACCGGATGAAAGTTTTGAGCAATGGAAAGCCGAGGTGCGTCAGGATGCCCTTTCTCAGGGGATTACGGCTGACACCTTTGATAACGCGTTTGCCGGCTTGACTCCGGATAGTGATGTAGTGGCGGCCACGCAAAAACAGCCAGAGTTAGTTACGCCGGTGTGGACCTATATTGAACAACGGGTGACGCCAGATAACATTGCGCAAGGGAAAGCGTTACTCAAGCAATACGCGAAGGTGACGGCGCGTATCGATCAGCGCTATCAGGTAGAGCCGCCATTGCTGTTTGCTTTCCTCTCCATTGAAAGTAACTATGGTGCTAATACCGGTGACAAAGCGGCCATTCGCTCACTTGCCACGCTGGATTACTACAATTACCGTCGGGCGTTTAACCGGCAGAATTTGATTGCGGCGTTACGCATGATTCAAAACGGCGATGCGCAACCGCAGCAAATAAAAGGTTCCTGGGCTGGCGCGATGGGAATGCCTCAGTTCATGCCGACGTCTTACCTGCAATACGCCGTGGACTTTGATGGCGATCACCACCCCGATATCTGGACGTCGTTCCCCGATACGCTGGCGTCGGTGGCGAACTATATGCAGAAGGCCAAATGGAAAGCGGGCGTACCCTGGGGATTTGAAGTGAATCTGCCCACTGATTTTGATTATTCGCTTTCCGGTATGGATAACCAGAAAACCATCGCTGACTGGCAGGCGCTGGGGGTAAAAGCCGCAGTGCCCAGAGATCTGGCATCGCTGTCTGCTGAAAATGCCTCAATACTGCTGCCGGTCGGGAAGAATGGCCCGGCGTTTCTGGTAACCGGCAATTACCGCGCCATCCTGCGTTATAACAACTATATGTCTTATGCGTTGACCGTTGGCTTGCTGTCGGATAACTATCAACGCGATACGCCGGTGCTCAAGCCCTGGCCGCGTCAGGAAACGCCGTTAACACGCAAAGAACGCGAGGCGCTGCAAATCCTGTTACAGGAAAAGCAGCTTTATCAGGGAACAATCGACGGCAACATTGGCCCAGAGACGACGCGGGCGATTCGTGCTTACCAGCAGCAGCAAGGGCTACCGGCGGATGGGTATCCCGATCATGCCTTGCTTGACAGGCTGCGTTGTCGTTAACGCCGGCATTTAGCCTGTGGTCACAATATCGTGCGCCGTTTTTACCAGCAGTTCGACGCACGATATCTGATGCGCTCTACCATGCCGCTTTCGCGGCGGCATTCACCTGAATTCCCCATGCTCTGCATGTTTCCATATTTTTCTCCGTCTGGGGGATTGCCCGAAAAGTCAGCTATGTAAAATGAAGCGTGGCGCAGATATCTCACACGGGAGGATTTAAAAAGTAAACAACCGTTAAATTCGATGAGGATGTGATTTCTCCTTGGTTACATTTTATTTCATTATATCACTCTGTGTTATTAGTTATTTTTAGGTTTTATTTTTATGTGATTAACTTTTTTATTTTTAAATCAATGAATTAATCGTTATTTTATTAGGAGGTTATGTCAGCTGAATTGTAAGTTTTTGTATTGTTTTTGAAATGATTTCACATTATTATTCCGCCGATTTTTTTACCTTTTGTTTCTATTACATGGATGTGCATGATGCCTGTCAGCAGCAGGAAAATTGGCCTGATCGCTTGTTTTTCCCTCATCGGTTATACCACCTCTGCGTTTTCTGCGTCGTTGAGTCCGGCGGAACGAAATGACATTCAGCAACGCCAATCGGAAGTGATTGAGCAATCTCGCCAGCAGCGAGAAGCGTTGCAGCAATTAAACGATATCGTGCAGACGCCATTAAAAGCGGATAACGCGCCGCACGGTCCCTGCTTTACCCTGCACGAGATTCACTTTAATCACAGCACGCTATTACGCCCACGTGACCAGGCGGCGCTGACCGCGGGTTACCTTAATCGTTGTAATAATCTCGAACAGATCAACCAACTGGTGCATGACGTCAGCAACTGGTATATCCAGCGTGGCTATATCACCAGTCGGGCATTTTTGAGCGAACAGGATCTATCCGGCGGCGTGTTGCAACTGGAGATCCTCGAAGGTCGGTTGGAAACGATCACCATCAATAACCACACCGAACGCATGACCCGTACCGCGTTTCCGGCACGGGAAGGGGAGATCCTGAATCTGCGCGATATCGAACAAGGTATGGAGCAGATGAACCGTATGCCGTCTCAACAGGTCACGATTGAGATCCTGCCGGGCAGCAAGCCGGGATATTCGGTGGTTAACCTGACCCGCGAAGCTCACCTGCCGTTTAGCGTCGGCCTTACCTTTGATAACAGCGGCCAAAAAAGCACCGGTGAAGAGCAACTCAATGGCAGCCTGACATTAGATAACCTGTTCGGCTTTGCCGACCAGTGGTTTATCAGCGGTGGTCACAGCAGCCGTTTTGCCACCAGCCACGATGCTGAAAGCCTGCAAGCAGGTTTCTCCATACCCTATGGTTACTGGAATCTGGGTTACAGTTATTCCCAAAGTCGTTATCGCAATACCTTCATCAACCGCGATTTTCCCTGGCGTTCTACCGGTAACAGCGATACCCATCGGCTATCGTTGTCTCGCGTGGTGTTCCGCAACGGTACGATGAAAACCGCTATTGCCGGTACGCTCAGCCAGCGCACCGGCAATAACTACCTCAATGGCGCGTTTTTACCATCCAGCAGCCGCAAGCTGAGCAACGTGTCGCTTGGCGTCAATCACAGCCAGAAATTGTGGGGCGGACTGATGACCTTCAACCCTGCCTATAGCAGAGGGGTTCGTTGGTTTGGGGCGGAAACGGATGCGGACAACAGTGCGGATGAACCGCTGGCAGAGTTCAATAAATGGACGCTGTCGGCCAGTTATTATCGCCCCATAAGTGACAACGTCACTTATCTTGGCAGTGTATACGGCCAATACTCGGCCCGTGCGCTTTACGGCAGCGAACAACTGACGCTGGGCGGGGAATCTTCCGTGCGCGGATTCCGCGAACAATACACCTCCGGCAATCGGGGTGCCTATTGGCGTAACGAACTGAACTGGCAGGTATGGCAGTTACCGGTGTTGGGCAACGTCACCTTCATGGCGGCTGTTGATGGTGGTCACCTCTATAACCATAAACAGGATGACGCGACGGCGGCCTCATTATGGGGGGGCGCCGTCGGCGCGACCGTTGCCAACCGCTGGCTGAGCCAACAGGTGACGGTAGGATGGCCGATCTCCTACCCGTCATGGTTGCAACCCGACACCATGGTGGTGGGTTATCGGGTGGGACTGTCGTTTTAACATGCGCAACGTATAACCACTATTTTCACTTATTGATTAGTTTCAATGCATTAAACGCATTGGGTTTTTCATACAGCAAATTTTCAGGAGTTCAGGGATGAAAGCGGTGAAGTCGTCGCAGCGAGTCATGGTGTGGTGTCTGGTGTGGCTGACGGGGCTGCAACCGCTGCTGCCGGCATGGGCGGCAGGGGTGACGGTGGCGTCAGGGAACACGACGCTGGAGGCAGCGGGCAACGGCGTGCCGGTGGTGAACATCGCTACGCCGGATGCCGCCGGCCTGTCTCACAACCGCTATCACGACTTCAACGTGGACAACCGCGGACTCATTCTCAACAACGGCACGGCGCAGCTCAATCCGAGCCAGCTGGGCGGTCTGCTCCAGAACAACCCCAACCTGAACGGACGTGCCGCCTCGGCGATTATCAACGAGGTGGTCTCGCCGAACCGCAGCCGGCTGGCGGGCTACCTGGAGGTGGCGGGTCAGGCGGCGAGCGTGATGGTAGCGAACCCATACGGCATCACCTGTAGCGGCTGCGGCTTTCTCAACACGCCGCGTATCACGCTGACCACCGGCACCCCGCAGTATGACGCAGCCGGGGTGCTGAGCGGTCTGGACGTGCGCGGCGGGGACATACTGATAGACGGGGCGGGGCTGGACGCGAGCGGGAGCGACTACATTGCGCTGATAGCGCGCACGGCGAGCCTGCAGGCGGGGCTGAGTGC
>NZ_JAAVXH010000082.1:0-7118 GCF_012273755.1 Dickeya sp. CFBP 2040 | reverse complement strand
TGTCAGCAACAAAGATCTTCTGGCGAAATACGGTCACTTTCCATTTTTTCAAGCAGCTTATGTAATCTTTTCTCCTTCAGCTTACGCGCCTTTTTCTCACCAATCTCCTGATAGTATTCTTCACGGCGCTCTGCTACCACCTTGCGGAACTTCTTCAACAGTTGGTTCAGAATCTTTAAGTCAGTAGTAGCAGCTTCAGCTTGGATTTTTCTATACATAAACATAACGTGGAATTCATCAATCATATTAAGTCTCTCAGTTTTATTTTCTATGTTATTTCCCTCTCAACGAGGGAATATAACCGTTTGTCAATCACGGTCCACTGTCATTTTTAACTTCCAATAAACAGGGCCGTCAGTGTCATTCTGCTCTATGTTTTTTAACACCAGTTCAATGATGTGTTCTTTATGCCAATATAAAATCGTTTCCTTTAATTCATCAAAGTTGATATCAGATAAATCTTTATATCTCTCATCTTTAGCACACACGTCAACTTCATGTGCAATGAGAACGTCATAAAGTATCTCTGACAGCATTTCTCCTGATAAAATATTCATTGCCGTTTCAGGCTCTGTTTCATATATGTGATAAATCGTTTCGCAATACCCCTGTAATACTGTTGATATAAGATGTATTACCGTTTCACTTTTTTCATTTAACACTATCTCTTTCATTTTTAATCCTTCTGTTATATTTATGATTGTTAGCCCCTTTCGGGGCAACGTTAAACTTACTTTCTAAAACTATCTGAATACCGCACCAACATTGCTGCAACTTGTTCAAAGTTTACTTCGGTAATATCACCACGATTACCTTCTTGGGCCGTAAACTTCTCAAAGTTGTTCTGGATATGGTCAAATACATTCATAATGAATGGACTCATAAAATCAGGATCATCCAGAAGCTCTGTGCTCTCACCATTAATCTCTTGCAGGACTTTCCAGCTTGCCTTAAACGACCTTTTAGCAAGATCAAAGAACAGCTCTGTGGATTTATTTTCAATAACGGTTTCTTTAGACATATTTGTTCCTCATAGTTAAATGCTTTTATATTTCAGTTTGATATTACTTACCTCCAACGAGGCAGATAGAATAACTACTGGTAGTCGTTTAAAATATAGCAACTCACTGCATTGTGTATTTCGCGTAGATTCACAAGAACTTCATCAAAGTGAACGTCATTAAGCGAACCTTTATATCTGTGCCTTTTTAAAAACTTGTTAAAACCTATCTTGCTGTTTCCTATGACTGCTTTTAAAATATCTTCCATATACTCATCATCCTCAAGGAGGTAATAGAACCTTTCCCCCACACATTCCTGCATGCGTCGTAAATACTTATCATAACCCTCACAACTTTTTAATATAAAATATCTTGTGGAATCATTGGTGACATTCATTTTCATTGATGGCAATACCATACTCTTCATTTTATTTCCTCTTGTTTATATTATTTAGATACACTGCGTGATTGTGAAATAGCGTTATCAATCCACGCATCAATCTCACTTTCGATAAAAGCTACTGCTCTTACACCCGTTTTTACCTGTGCAGGAAAACGTCCGGCTTTGATAAGTTCATAAATCCACGTCTTACCAAATCCTGTTCTTCTTATTACTTCCGGTAAACGAATAAGGCGCTGTTTTTTATTTTCTTCGATTTGAACCATATTTATCTCCTGTGTTGTTCGATGGAGATAATTCTAGGATTTTGTCTGATTCTAAACTAGGGATGTTCAGAAAAGAGTTTTTTACGCAGATTTTTGGGAGGATAAAAATTGGGTATGTTCAGATTCAGTGAATATAGGCGATATCTGCATTGCGCAATACACCGCCACTTGAAAGGTCAGTTCTGATCAAGTTCCTCCTTGCCCTTTGCCCTTACCAAGTTCATCTTTGATCAGTTTCTGTACTTTCCAGTGTCTTCTGTCGTCGTATCTGTACGTAAAATCGACAAAAGACTGATAGTGAGCAAGATCTGTCAGATAATTGACTGCCAGTGGATGATCTGTTGATTTCACTTTTTCAACATCACGAATACCGCCTTTGAACTCATTAGGGTATAAAAAGCTGGTCAGTTGCGGCATACCAATCCTGACCTCTTCACCCTGCGCCCAGAACAGCAAATCCATGATGGGAATGATGTTGTAATCAAGTATTCTTTTGAGGTTGCTAACCCCAAAACGGAAATCTCTGGCTGGAGGCTCAGGAGCCTGTAGTTGTTCTTTCCACTCAGGCACCATCACTTTAAGGTGATTGATGATTTCTTCGGATGACGTTTCCGCCAGATTAATTTGAACCAGCATCAGCCCCTCGTTGTTTACCCCGGCTTCCTTCAGATAGTGTGAGACTTCCATATGAGGTAGGGGTTTTCCTTCCGGGTTAACGTATTTATCGAAAGCAGCAACATAACCCGCCACCTCCCATAGCCCTTGGTGTGTTACAGGCTTGATGGCATAGCTGGAAGAAAGCTCTTTCTTTGGCCCTTCGAAGATATCCCCAAAAATGACTTTACCATCCAGCAAATCATCATAGTAATCATCATGTATCTTCCTGTTTTCGTAACTCATCGAAGCCAGACGGCTTTCCATCCGGTAAACGATAATTCGGTTCTCTATCTCTTGGAAAAGCTCTTCGACCGTCAAATTATGAAGCTCGCTGTAATTCTCAATATTGAACCATTCCTTAACAGCTTCGGTGATCTCCGCTTTGGTCATAACGTATCCTTTTGGTTTTACTTATCTCTTTGATATGTTATGCCTAAAGATATCGGTTTTGATGTTGCTAATCTATTGAAATAAAGCGGATAAAAGCAAAAGCATACCAAGCCCAAGCATGCATATTGTTCAATAGGGTTCAGCACCGCATGTTGTCATAACCAATTGTTTTTAGTTGACATTTTATACAAGCAGATTAAATAATGTTGGTAGAAATGTTGGTATAAAAAACACTAACATTATGAAAACCACGAATAACAGGAGTTACAGATGAAGTGCGAGTCCAGTCAGAGAGCCAATTTAAAGAAAGCAGACGTTCACCGACGTCTGCTTTTTTGCTTTTTATCAATGGCTTATCCCTTCTTTAGGTTCACCCTCGCTCACCAAAAAACGCTCGAAGCCATACCCTTTTGCTGGTAAAAATGCTGGTAAAGCGGGTTCGATTTCGTTTTTACCAGCAATCGAAGAGAGCCGTCATGCGTGTTCTTAACAAATCAATATGTCTCAAATACAACTGACCGGAAACTCGATATTGCTGGCTACAGCCACTGGTGCAAAACAGCAGCTGTAGGATGGAAGCGATCAAACCGCAGCGTTAAAACAAATCCCAATTATCGTTAGCCTGATGAGAAGCTATAGCTGGGCGAGAGGTTAGGCCAGAGGTTAACTGCGGCTTTATTGTCATGGCAGACGTCACTTCAGTCGCTACTTTTTTTGCCATAACGTCATGGTGGTCGCGGCTGATTTTAAATGCCGATACCAAATCACTCAGCATTGAAGCCTGCTCTTGCAATGATTGCGACGCAGCGGAAGCTTCTTCAACCAACGCAGCATTTTGTTGGGTCACGGTATCCATTTGACCAATAGCCAGATGCACCTGTCCAATCCCTTGACTTTGCTCAATGGTCGCAGCGGCCATGTCTGAAACAATGTCAGCCACCTGGCGAATGGATGCCTGCATTTTGCCCATATTTTCGCCCACATCAGCCGCCTGTATCGAACCACTTTCCACCAATTGTGCAGAAGTATTGATGAGTTCCTTAATCTCTTTGGCCGCAGAAGAAGAGCGCTGAGCCAGACTACGTACTTCACTGGCAACCACCGCAAACCCCTTGCCTTGCTCTCCGGCACGCGCTGCTTCAACCGCGGCGTTCAACGCCAGGATATTGGTCTGGAAAGCAATTCCCTCAATAAGCCCGGTGATATCCGAAATCTTGGAGGAGCTGGCTTTGATCTCATCCATCGTTTTTACCATCGTTGATACCGAATGGCTGTTTTCGTCAGCCAGCGTATTCGCATTAGTCGCCAGCGAACTCGATACGCGCGTCATCAGAGTATTAAACGCAGAGGCGGTTTTTCCCAGTTCATCCTGACGGCTATCATTCGCTTTCAGTGTCAGATCCAGCGACTCACTGACCTCGCCCATGACACGTTGCATCGTGTTGAGGTTATTACGGACACCCAGAATGATTTTCACCGCCAGCGTTCCCACCACCAGTATCATCAGGGAAGAAAACAGTATCATCTGCCAAAATACCTGAGAAGAAATCGAGCGGTTTTCACTACGTAGCGTTTTCCCGATGTCGATGTTTAATTCAATCTGGACCTTCAGGTCATTCACCAGTTTTCGAACCTTCGCGCCCACACCGCTGTCCCCTTGCAACAAAGACAAGGCTGCTGCACTATCTTGCGAACGGGATATAGCAAGAAACGCCGGTAATGCATTTTGAACCGCGGTAATGTCATTCAGTGCGTTAACCGTCATCGCTTTGTCTTCATCATTAGACAGATCATTTGCCATGTAATAATTTGTTAATTCGTTTAGATTAACCAGCAGGACATTAATTTTTTTCTCTATTTCCGGTAATTTTCCGGCATCTTTTACGCTTTGGTATTCATAAAGCGCAAGATTCAATTCACTGGCTGCACTGATCGATTTATCAAGATCCTTAATACTTGGGATAACATTGTCCTGAACATCTGAGTTGAAAATCATCTTTACAGGTCAAAATGATGCTATCGATTCGTCGAAACGGAATCCATTGATATATAACGCCCGCGCATACGATACGACAAGTAAAGCATTCGTATATAAGGCTCATCACGAGCCTTATATACCCGTCATACTTCAAGTTGCAGGTGTGTTGGCTGCCTGCAACCCGAATTATTTAGGGTATAATCGATGATGATGAATCACCCCTGGCCTGATATTATCAATATTTCATACGGTAAGATTCCATCATGAAATAAATTTCACACCTTGCTTTAATATGATGTCACATGCTTTAGTTTTAACTTTCTCGCCCAATGGCGTATTGCCAATTGCATTCAGATTTAGCTGTTTCCCTTCGCCTGTGCTGAGCAGGCCGGACAGCCCCTGCATATAGTCAGTCTTTTTCTGCTGTTCTGATTGAGAAGACAATCCTAGCTTATTCAGCAGCTGATTTTTGATATTTTCGGTATTCGTTGCTGAAACCAGCTTCTGTTTTATGCAGTATTGCAAGATACCCGCAGCATTGTTCATGCTACCGGCACTCAGCGATGGTGTTCCGCTGGCGAGCAGACGGCTCAGTTCACTCATATTGCCAGATGCAGCGCTGTTCTGGTTTAACTGGCTGGTCGCATTGGAAAGAGAATCCTGCCAGCTTGCTGCCTGAACATAACCCGCTATCGTCATCAGGCCGGCTACCCCTATGGTTTTCACTACACGTTTAATTACTGTCATAACACACTTACTCTTTTGTGATCGAAAACTGCGATGCAGTATACCTTCACTTCGGTAGCTCACCATGCGATAAAACTGAAACCACCCCATTACGTAAGCGGTTATTCTATGATTACTGCTGACTTATTTTTCGATCAAACGGCGCATAATATTCCACGTCGAAATACCCGGTATCTATCTTGCCGTTTTCGTTTTTCCTGCAACGGATAACTTCCAGCACCCCGCTATTTATGTGGGTATAGGCCTGACCGGGCAAAATATGATGATAAATCGTTTTCAAAAACGACTGATATTCCTGCTCGTCGCCGGAAAAGCTAAAGCGTAAATAACGGTCGCCCGGCGTTTGCGTCTGACTGTCAACACCATCAGTAATAACATGATCATGTGGGTCAACAGCACTCATGTGATACGCCAACCGAACATGTCGGTTAACCCGATTGGCATCAGGAATCACGGTTGAAAAAGAATAAATGACCGCATATTCGCCATCCTGTTGGTGGCTTGCCTGTTCCCACCATTGGATTCTTTGCGAGATATCGTTCGCCGAAATAAAGTCATCAATATGTTGGCTATGTTCAAAAAAAGAGGTCTCTGTCGGCCTGACAGGCAAATCAACTAATTCGGGGATAGGAAGCCAGTCCGTATCAGCCCTCAATGACGGTTGCAGGCTGGAGAAATCCCAGAATGATGCCCTGCGATAATGCCCAGGAGACATGCCAAAATGCTTTTTGAAGGTGCGGGTAAACGACTGCTGGGAATCAAAGCAATAGCGTAACGCCACATCCTGAATGGTTTGACTGGTAAGCTTTAATTCAATCGCCGCTTTGCTCAAGCGCCGGTTGCGGATATAAGTCCCTAACGCGACACCGGTTTCTTTCTTGAACAAACGCTGCAAATGCCATTTGCTGTAACCCGATTTCGCAGTGACGTCATTGATCATCAGTGGGCTTTCAAGGTGGTTTTCTATCCAGCCAACCAGCTCAGCAGTAAATCTCACCATAGATGGCATCGTTGATAGCATCATTGCAAAATCCTCCTTACTGACTATCAGAAACACGCTTTCGCATCCACCGATGACGAAACCGGCATCAACATCTATTCACACACCAGCGCGACAACCGCGGCTAGCCTCATAGGGAATGCCCAAAATAATGGATTCAGTAGGGTAAATAACGCGTGATCACCTCATCCGGCAGCATCTTGGTCAACAGACGAATCAACTGCTCGACCTCCTGAGGCGTCAGACGAGCAGTGATTTTCGCCGGTAAAACCTGCATCCCTTCCTGTTCAAACTGCTGGCAAATTGCCCGCCCTTTTTCCGTCAGCGCCAGAATCACCTGCCGTTTATCGCTGGGATGAGGCTGGCGCACAATAAATTCCCGCTTCACCATCCGCTCAATCATGCGGCTAAGCGCGCCACCGTCCATCATCACGTTTTTGCACATTTCCACCGGGCTGGTTAATCCTTTATAGATACTGATCAAGACCTTGAACTGAGGCGCGGTGATGTCGCTGTCAGCAAAATAGTCATTCAGCAAGTGATCCTTGAACTGGTTTGACAGGTGGATCAGCAGGCCAATCGGGCAAAGTGCTTCATCGGACGTATGGTTCATTTGATAAAAAACTGACCAGGCATTAATTGAATTCGAAATTAATGCCTGGTCAATAAAATGTCAATC
>NZ_JAAVXH010000081.1:0-26412 GCF_012273755.1 Dickeya sp. CFBP 2040 | reverse complement strand
GGGGCGTTTGATGCGCTGTGTGTGGCCCGCGGCTGGCCGGTGCTGGAGCGGGAGGTGACCTGGCAGGAGACGGGAGCGGAAGCGTTCTGGGTGATGAGCAAGGATGCGCTGAGCGTGAAGGCGGCGGCGATTGCGCTGGAAGAGCAGCATCCGCTGGGCCGGTTGTGGGATTTTGACGTATTTTGCCCACAGGAAGGCTCGATAAGCAGAACGTTGCTGGCGCACGATCATCGTCGGTGTATACTCTGTGAGGAATCAGCGCATGTCTGCGCGCGTTCGCGCCGCCATGCGTTACCTGACGTGATTGAAAAAATCGAGAGTATCCTCCATGGCTGGTTTGACGCACACTGAATCGGTTGTTGTTTCTCCATTTCTGACTATGCAATTTCCCGATGCCACCAGTGCGCTGGTGGCCTTACCTGATATTCACCATCGTGTGGTGACCGCCTTAACGGTAGAAGTGATGCTGACGCCAAAACCCGGTCTGGTGGATAGGGATAATAACGGCGCGCATCACGATATGGATGTGCCGTTGTTTCAGGCTAGCATTGCTGCACTGACCCCGTGGTTTTCTCGTTTTACCGAAGCCGGTGTGGCACATAGCGTGCTACCGATAACCCAGTTATTGTCGCAGGTGCGGCCAATAGGTATTGCGGCTGAACAGGCCATGCTGGCAGCGACAGGCGGCGTGAATACCCACAAGGGGGGGATTTTTGCCTTTGGACTGCTGTGTAGCGCAGCAGGTTGGTTGGCTGGGCGTCGACATCGTTTGACACAGGATAGCCTGTGCCAGTGTGTGGCTCAGATGAGTGCCGATTTGGTGCGCGATGAACTGGAAAATAGCCAGCATACGGCGACAGCGGGAGAGCATCTGTTTCGCCGCCATGGTTTGACAGGAGCGCGTGGTGAAGCTGCCAGTGGGTTCGCTACCGCACGACAGTACGCCCTGCCTGCTTACCTTGGCGCACGAGCGCAGGGAAAAGACGAGGAATCGGCTTTGTTGCAAGCACTGGTCGTGTTGATGGCCCACAATCCCGATACCAATGTGGTATCCCGCGGCGGTATAGATGGATTGGCGTTTGTACAAGCATATGCACTAGCGTTATTGTCTGACGGTGTGACGCATCGGGGCTTACAGGAGATGAACCACGCGCTGGTCGAGCGGAATATCAGCCCTGGCGGTAGTGCCGACCTGCTAGCACTGACGTGGCTACTTTCGCACTATCCTGCGGTCTGAACCTCGTCTATTATTGGCTGACAGTCCCCCCTATTTTTTCATAAGTGTTTGCCTCGCATTGGCGAGGCTTTCTGTATGCCGGATATTCTGTGTGTGCAGTGTTTAAGCTAATGAATTGATAAAGCGCTAAAGTTGATGGCTTCAATGTCGATACTAGTGCCAAGTCGTATCCAGGGGGGTTCTGGGACACTGAATAATAACGGATTAACCATTCAATTGACGGTGGGGATGGATGTAGTGGATGACAATATGAAAGAACAGTACGCCAGGCGTAATAAAATGGCTATTTGCTCCACATTGCGCGGACTGCAAAAGCAAGACGCCACAATAATGGTGTATCACACACACGGTCAGTTTATCAGTAAGATCCTTGAGGTTGATTCGGACGAGGGAGAGTTTCTGTTTGACCTTGGTGCGCTGGAGCGTGAAAACAGTCGGGCGCTATTTGCGGGTGAACTTGAGTTTGCGGCAGAAACGGCTGGTGCCAAGGTTGAATTTCGTTCCACGATTAGCCGTATAGTTGAACATGACGATTTGCCTGCATTCTGCGCAACTGTGCCTGACGTGTTGTACTATATTCAGCGCCGTAATTTTTTCCGTATCAACTCTCCTGCATGGCCGCCAATGATTTGCCGGGGGGAATTACCTGACAACACGTATTTTGAATTTAACCTGAAGGATTTATCGCTGGGTGGTCTATGCATGTACACCGACGATCAAACCATGATCAGTCTGTTTGAACCCGGCATGGTGCTGAAAAATATTGATGTCGATCTCGCTAGTTACGGGCAGTTCTGTCTGGATCTGGAGTTCATCAACCATACCACAACGAAAGTCGTTGATAGTAAAGGCCATGTAAAACAGATTGAGCGTCTGAGTTTCAAGTTTCCAAGGCTGAATGCTGCACAAGAGCGTGGGTTACAGCAGGTGATTACTGAGCTGGAATTGGACCAGAACGAAAAACGTAAACGCCTGCGCTGAGTTGTTTGATGGACGTCAGAGAAGACGGAACCGTGTAAGTCACACACGATTGGTTTCGTAGCTATTGTTTCTGATTATTGACTGGGGCAAAATATGCGCCCTGAAAACCGACGCTTAGTTATCGCGTCGGTTATTTTTTTGTATTTCATCGAGAGGCCGGTGCTGTTGATAGCTCCGGATAGATATCAGTAAACACGCAGCGTGGGCTGCGCAAAGTTAATAGAGAGAGACAATGGGGCAATCAGTTGTTTTTGAGCCGGTGCCCGCCGGCTGGTGCTGCAAACGCAGCAACAAAGACGCCACTCTGGCTGGCTTTGTATCGGGCGGCATATTTGCTGCTCACGCTCACCTCGGTTACGGCGATATTGTTCGCCCGTCCATTTCCGATTACCTGAAACATCGCCGTACTACATTATCACTTACGGCGGATTCATGGTTGATGGTTGCTGTCGGTAGCGGGGGGTTACGTCATGACAACTGATTCCACTATTTCTGCGCCGCGCGTGCAATTGCACAAAACCTTGACATTGGTCCCGGTTGTGATGATGGGGCTGGCTTATATGCAGCCGATGACGTTATTCGATACCTTTGGCATCGTTTCTGGTCTGACTGATGGACATGTCGCTACGGCGTATGCGTTCGCGCTGATCGCCATTCTGTTTACCGCACTTAGCTACGGTAAGCTGGTACGCCGTTTCCCGTCGGCAGGCTCAGCTTATACCTATGCGCAGAAAGCCATTAGCCCGACGATTGGTTTTATGGTGGGGTGGTCGTCATTGCTGGACTACCTGTTTATGCCGATGATCAATATCCTGCTGGCGAAAATATATTTTGAAACCCTGATCCCCAGTATTCCATCATGGATCTTTGTGGTATTGCTGGTGGGATTCATGACGCTGTTCAACCTGCGTGGTATCAAAACCGTCGCTAATTTCAACAGTCTGATCGTGGTGCTGCAGGTTGCTGTGATGGTAGTCATCACCGGGATGGTGATTTACGGTGTATCTCAGGGCGAAGGTGCCGGTACGCTGGTGAGTAGCCGCCCGTTCTGGTCTGATAATGCGCATGTCGTCCCAATGATTACCGGTGCGACTATTTTATGCTTTTCATTCCTTGGGTTTGATGGCATCAGCTCGTTGTCTGAAGAAACCAAGGATGCAGGCCGTGTTATCCCGAAAGCCATTTTCCTGACGGCGTTGCTCGGTGGCGTGATTTTTGTCGTGGTGTCTTACTTTCTGCAGCTCTACTTCCCTGATATCTCGCGTTTTCAGCATCCGGATGCTTCACAGCCTGAAATCATGCTGTACGTGGCAGGTAAAACGTTTCAGTTCGGTATTCTGATTTTCTCCTGCGTGACTGTACTGGCTTCTGGAATGGCAGCTCATGCGGGTGTATCGCGCCTGATGTATGTGATGGGGCGTGACGGTGTATTTCCAGAGCGTTTCTTCGGCTATATACACCCTCGCTGGCGGACGCCTGCGCTAAACGTGGTGCTGGTTGGTGCTATTGCATTATCTGCTATTTCGTTCGAGTTGGTTACTGCAACGGCGTTGATCAACTTCGGGGCGCTGGTGGCGTTTACTTTTGTGAATCTGTCGGTTATTTCCCAGTTCTATATTCGGGAACGCCGAAACAGGACGCTGAAGGACACACTAAACTACCTCATTTTACCGGTAATGGGAGCAATGACGGTAGGGGCGCTGTGGTTGAATCTGGAAAGTACCTCAATGACGCTAGGGTTGGTATGGGCGGGAATTGGTCTGCTCTATCTGGCATTTGTGACGCGTAGTTTCAGGCAACCAGTGCCGCAGTACAACGAAGATCTGGCGTAATTCTCTGAACTAATGCTGACAGGCTCCTCTGGGAGCCTGTTTTTTTGTGTAATGGTAGTGCGGTGCAATGGCATTCAATGCTGACATCAGGCCAGCAGTTGCTGTGCGTAGGTAAACAGTGCCTTCAGCAGAGCAGTTTTCTTTTCATCCCCATCGTGTTGCTGATAGAGTCGATTTAACGCATCGAAGTATTCTTGTACTCGCTCGGTGGTAAACGCCTCCCGACGATGTGTCAGCCAGCGCTGCTGCTCTTGCTCATCCAGCGTACCGGGGAAATTGCGAGCACGGTAACGAAATAGCAGTTCTTCTACACGCTTGTCAGCAAACTGAAGGTTCAATGCAGGAAGATGCTGGGCATCGGTTTTACGGATGATGGTCATTGCTGAGCGGTCAGCATCGCTGAAAAACCCATCGTATAACTGCAGATCGACATCCGTCGCAGCCTCAAACGGCGGCGCATCGGCAAACAGTGCTACGACTTTCTCCCGGACATTGCCATGCTGGCGCAGCAATTGCAGATTGTTCAGGCAATGCTGACGGTCGATACCCAATCGCTCCGCGTCTTGTGGCCGTAACGTACTGGCTGGTGCCAGAACCGGACATTTATTGATATGCACCAGTTTGATAGGTACGGGGGATTCATCTTCCGCCAGTAAGTCACGGCGGGTATAAAGCCGGGTGCGCAGCTCATCCGCATCCAGCGACAGTAATGGCTGAATATCTCCCGCCAGATCGCAGACAATAACTGCGTTGCGGTTTTCCGGATGCCAGGCCAGCGGCACAATCCAACTGGTATTGCCCCGTGCGGCACCAAACATGCCGGAAACATGTACCAGTGGCTTCATTTGTGGGATATCGATTAGCGCGCTGACTTTGTTCTTGTTACGCAACTGATAGAGATAGTCGAACAGTTTTGGCTGCGCCTGTTTGAGCAGACGCGCCATAGCGATGGTGGCGTAGACATCGGACATGGCATCATGCGCCTGAGCATGTTCAACGCCATTGGCATGAGTCAAATGTTCCAGCCTGAAGCTTGGGAAACCGTCGTCGTTTTCCGGCCAGATAATGCCGTCAGGACGCAGGGCATAGCACGCTCGCAGCATGTCCAACAAATCCCAACGTGAATTACCGTTTTGCCAGCTATAAGCATAAGGATCGAAGAAGTTACGGTAAAACAGATTGCGACTGACTTCATCATCAAAGCGAATATTGTTATATCCCATGATGCAGGTGCCCGGCACACTGAACGCCTCATGGATATGGTGGGCGAATTCTGCTTCGCGCATCCCCCGACTTTGCGCGACCTGTGGTGTGATGCCGGTAATCATCACGGCTTCCGGGTCGGGCAGATAATCATCGGTTGGTTGACAGTAGATCACTACCGGCTCACCAATCACGTTAAAATCCAAATCGGTGCGGACACCAGCGAACTGCGCGGGGCGATCTTTGGCAGGGTGTTTGCCAAAGGTTTCATAATCATGGACAAAAAAAGTGGGTTCGGTGTGTTGCTTTTGCACGGTTTCTCTCTGTTCAGCCTGAGGTCGGCAAGCGCTGGGAAATCACTCATACCGCTGCGAGGCGTGTTTGTCACCGCCGGTTTTGCCCGACGTAAGCATTATCCGAAACGGCTCGACAGTTTACGGGTAACGTATCACTTTTTCAGTAAAACGGTGACGGATACCCTAAAGCCATCATGGTAAACCATCCTGCCGACTGACTGAAGCTAACAGATGCGATGCTCAGCGGTGTTGAATCGAGTCAGGTGCAATCAGCACGCGAGAGTGATAGGGTGCACATAAAGGCAACGATTGTATCGGTAAGGAGGGAAAACTACCTTGTCGATGATAGTGACTAACCTGTATGGTTAATGCAGGGCGATTTCCGCATGACGAATCTTGATCGTTAAGTAAGGGTAGAAAAATGGAGAAGGGTAACACTAAGCCATGTTTCCAGGATGTGCTGGAATTCGTGCGTATGTTCCGTCGTAAAAATAAGCTGCAGCGTGAAATTACGGATAATGAAAAGAAAATCCGCGATAATCAGAAGCGTGTACTGCTGCTGGATAACCTGAGCGAGTACATTAAGCCAGGCATGTCGATTGAAGACATCCAGAATATTATTGCCAACATGCGCAGTGACTATGAAGATCGCGTCGATGAATACATCATCAAAAACGCGGAACTGTCGAAAGAACGCCGAGAACTGTCGCGCAAAATCAAAGAAATGGGTGAGATTAAGCCGCCGGTAGAAGCGAAGTAATCTCACTGACGCGCAGGGCCGGTTTCCGGCCCTGATACTTACTGCAGCGGGAAAGGTCCGGACCGCTCAGCCTATGACTGGCTCATCACTATTTCCGGTGTTAGTGCATTTTTCCCCTTACATACAGTTGCGCCATGTGCTGCCTGTCTCGCCTTTATCCAGTATTTCAGCATTGATTGTAGGAAGTCCATGCACCTGGGTATCGATGACTGTACCACTGTCAAGACGAGCGCTGGTAGACGTTTATCGTGCTCATAATGCCTCGCATTGTGGTTGCAATGGATTGCAATCGTTGCGGTTTTTTGTATAGCAGGTTCCGACGTTGTCACTCTTGATTTTCGATGAGCGTCATAGAAGGGCACACTGCGTTCCAGACAGGATGAGCGTCGAAATTTCGGCGATAAATGGAAGGGACAAACCATCAGAATTTCATTGAACCAACTGGCAGTGACATTAATGGCTGGCCCGTTGCTGTTGCTGATAGTGCCAAATTTGCCGGACAAGCGTCTGCTGGTATGGGGAGTGCCCGCGCTGTGGCTGCTTAAGACACGTTTTTATCCGCTCGGACTGGTGGTGCTTGGGGTGATCTGGAGCTTATACAGTGGTCGGGTGATACTGAATCAGGTGGAACAGCTTACCCAGCAGCCGTTAACGGCAAAGGTCAGTGTCAGTAGTGTCCGATTTGCACAGACGAATGCCGAGCAGGTTGTGGTGCGTTTGTGGCAGATAGACGGGCATTGGGTGTTCCCTCCGCTCTATGCAAAGCTGGATGTGCCGCCGCAGATGGAAAACTGGTGCGGCGGGCAGCAGTGGAGCGTTCGGTTACGGCTGCGTCCAGTACACAGCCGGTTGAACGAAGGCGGTTTTGATCGCCAGCGCTGGGCACTTGCTAAAGCGCAACCGCTGACCGGGAAAATATTGTCTGCGCAGGTACTGACAGCGGAATGCGGTTTGCGCCAGCGTCTGATCCAGGTAATGGAACAACAGACCCTGTCGTTGACATGGCGGTCAATTATATTGGCATTGGCTGTTGGAGAAATGGGGGGTGTAGAGGATGAAATCCTCGACATGCTGCGGCAGACCGGGATCATGCACCTGATGGCGATATCAGGGCTGCATATTATTCTGGCGTCCTTGTTTGGCTGGTGTAGCGTACGTGCAGCGCAGTATCTGCTGCCTGTCCATTGGGTTGAGCATCGTACGCCTTTATGGTGCGGTTTGTGCTGCGCGTGGGGGTACGTCTGGTTGGCTGGAGGAAATCCACCGGCGGTAAGGGCTGCGCTGGCATTGTCATGCTGGACGCTACTAAGACTACGTGGACTTTCGGTGTCATCGTGGCAGGTATGGTTGTGGTGTGTGGCGCTGATTTTGGTCAGCGATCCGCTGAGCGTGTTATCGGATAGTTTCTGGCTTTCTGCACTGGCGGTTGCTGCACTGATTTTTTGGTATCAGTGGGCACCACTTCCGCCAAGGTTCCAGCACGCCTGGCGGTGGGCATGGCTGCGCGGGTTACATGTGCAGACAGGCGTAATACTACTGTTGATGCCGTTGCAGGTACTGTTATTTCATGGTGTTAGCCTGATTTCATTGCCAGCCAACTTGTGGGCGGTGCCGTTGGTGTCTTTCGTTACAACGCCACTGATTCTGCTGGCATTACCGCTGATGTCCATCCCGGTAATAGCGCAGGGTATCTGGTGGTTGGCGGATCGATCACTGGCACTGGTTTTCCTGCCGTTGCAGGCTATGCCGCCTGGCTGGCTATCGCTGGGGGAGGATATTGTACCTTACAGTTTGGCAGGGTGGCTGGCGGTAATTATCTGGCGCTTTGCATGGTGGCGAACTTATCCGTTCAGTCTGATTGCATTGGTACTCATAATGACATTGCGTCCCAAGCCGCCAGCGCCGTTGTGGCGAGTGGATATGTTGGATGTGGGCCATGGGTTGGCGGTGGTGATTGAACGACAAGGTAAAGCCTGGCTGTATGATACCGGTCCTGGCTGGGACGGCGGCAACATCGCCGAGCATGAAATCCTGCCTTATCTTAAATGGCGAAGATTGCAACTTGAGGGCATCATTCTCAGTCACAGTCATCTGGATCACAGCGGTGGGCTGGAAGCATTACAGCGTGCGCTTTTGCATATACCGATATTCAGCCCATTGCTTGAGCCGGGCCATCACCCTTGCATACAAGGGGAGCAGTGGCGCTGGCAAGGATTGACGTTTAGTGTCATTTGGCCACCGTTGCGGGTTCGCGAAGCCGGTAATCACGATTCCTGCGTGGTGCGGGTAGATGATGGCCGTTATCGGGTGTTGCTGACGGGCGATCTGGAGCAGGAGGATGAAGCGATATTGCTGCGTACTCAGCGCGATATGCTGGCGGCGGATGTTCTGCAAGTGCCGCATCATGGCAGCACCACGTCGTCGTCACCACCGTTTTTGCGGGCTGTGGGGGCTCAGGCGGTGCTGTCGTCTAATTCCCGCTACAATCCGTGGCGTTTGCCGGCAGTGAATGTGGTGCGGCGCTACCGGCAACTGGGTTATCACTGGCACGATACTGCCAGCAGTGGGCAATTAAGTGTGCGTTTTTTCGACGAAGGGATAGAAATGTTGCGCTACCGCGGTGAAATATCACCTCGCTGGTATCATCAGTGGTTTGGCGCTAAGCGGGATAATGAGTAATAATAGACGGCTATTTATCAAGGGCTCAGGTTTATTGAATGATTAATGATAAAGATCTCTCCACATGGCAGACGTTTCGTCGCCTATGGCCGATGATCTCTCCTTACAAAGCCGGGTTGGCAGTGGCGGCGGTGGCATTAGTGATTAATGCTGCCGGCGATACGCTGATGCTATCTCTGCTCAAGCCGCTGCTGGATGACGGATTTGGCAAGGCTGACCGCGGTGTGCTGGTGTGGATGCCGCTGGCTATTATCGGATTGATGGTTGTTCGTGGTATCTCCAGTTATATTTCCAGTTATTGTGTGGCCTGGGTGTCAGGCAAAGTCGTGATGAACATGCGTCGTCGTCTGTTCAGCCACATAATGGGGATGCCGGTTTCCTTCTTTGACCAGCAGTCTACCGGTACTTTGTTATCCCGCATTACGTATGACTCCGAGCAGGTGGCTGCGTCGTCGTCAAACGCGTTGGTTACTGTCGTGCGCGAAGGCGCATCCATCATTGGCCTGTTCGTACTGATGTTTTGGTACAGCTGGCAGTTGTCGTTGATTTTGGTGTTGATAGCGCCAATTGTCTCCTACAGTATGCGGGTCGTGTCCCGGCGTTTTCGCAGTATCAGTAAAAACATGCAGAACACCATGGGGCAGGTAACCACCAGTGCTGAACAGATGCTGAAAGGGCACAAAGAAGTACTGATTTTCGGTGGACAGGAAGTAGAAGTGGAACGCTTTGATGCGGTGAGTAATCGTATGCGTCAGCAGGGCATGAAGATGGTTTCTGCGTCCTCTATTTCTGATCCGGTAGTCCAGTTTATTGCATCACTGGCGTTGGCGTTCGTGTTGTACGCCGCTAGCTTTCCGTCGGTGATGGAAACCCTGACCGCTGGCACCATCACAGTGGTGTTCTCGTCTATGTTTACCCTGATGCGCCCACTAAAGTCTCTCACCAACGTTAATGCCCAATTCCAGCGCGGTATGGCAGCTTGCCAAACGCTGTTTACCATTCTGGATATGGAACAGGAAAAAGATACCGGCACGCGCGTACTGGAACAGGCCAGGGGCGATATCGAATTCCGTGATGTCAAATTCGCTTATCCGGGTAAAGAAACACTGGCGCTGAGAAATATCAGCCTGCATATTCCGCCGGGGAAAACGGTGGCATTGGTGGGCCGTTCCGGTTCAGGCAAGTCCACTATTGCGAATCTCATCACCCGTTTTTACGATATCCAGTCCGGTGAAATTCTGCTGGATGGAAATGATTTGCGTGACTACACGCTGCCGTCGTTACGTAGTCAGGTTGCGTTGGTGTCGCAGAATGTGCACCTGTTCAACGATACCATCGCCAACAATATCGCCTATGCCTGTGGTGATCGTTACAGCCGTGAGGATATTGAACGAGCAGCCAGAATGGCTCATGCGATGGATTTTATCGACAAACTGGAACAGGGCTTGGATACGGTGATCGGCGAGAACGGCGTATTGCTGTCCGGCGGTCAACGTCAACGTATCGCCATTGCCAGAGCACTGCTGCGAGATTGTCCGATTTTAGTGCTGGATGAAGCGACTTCAGCACTGGATACCGAATCGGAACGCGCCATTCAGGCGGCACTGGATGAATTGCAGAAAAATCGTACTGCATTGGTGATTGCACATCGGTTGTCCACGATTGAGAATGCGGATGAAATTCTGGTGGTTGAGGATGGGCAGATCATCGAGCGTGGTCAGCATGTTGAGCTTCTGGCCCGAAACGGAGCCTATGCTCAGCTACACAAACTGCAGTTTGGCGCATGATTGAGCGCATCTGGTCGGGACGTTCCCCGCTGTACTGGCTGTTGTTGCCACTGTCGTTGCTCTATGGACTGATTAGCAATCTTGTCCGGCTGAGTTATCGTTATGGCTGGCGTAAGGTATGGCGTGCGCCTGTACCCGTGGTGGTGGTGGGAAACCTGACTGCGGGCGGCAATGGTAAAACACCGGTGGTTATCTGGCTGGTGGAGCAATTGCAACAGCGGGGCTATCGTGTCGGCGTGGTATCGCGTGGTTATGGCGGTAAAGCGGAGCAGTATCCATTACGAGTGACCGATGAGGTGTCTACCGCTCAGGCTGGTGATGAGCCGGTGCTGATTTATCAGCGCACCGGTGCGCCCGTGGCTGTGGCACCCAGGCGACGTGATGCAGTCGAAGCATTACTGGCGTATCAGCCGCTGGATGTGATCGTGACCGATGATGGTTTGCAGCATTACGCGCTGGACCGGGATATGGAACTGGTGGTGGTGGATGGCGTTCGTCGTTTTGGCAATGGCTGGTGGCTACCAGCTGGGCCAATGCGGGAACGGGCTTCGCGCCTGCGTTCGGTTGCGGCTGTGATTGTAAATGGCGGCGAGGCGAAAAACGGTGAAATCGCTATGCAACTTACAGCGGGTGAAGCAGTTAATCTGATGACCGGAGAACGTCGTGCGGTATCAGCATTGCCTCCGTTGGTTGCTATGGCGGGGATCGGTCATCCGCCACGCTTCTTTGCTACCCTGAAAGCGTTGGGGTGCACCTTGGTACGTGAAGTCTCGTTTGCCGATCATCAACACTGGCAACCGGAAGAGTTGCAGACACTGACTACCAATGACCAACAGCCCTTAATCATGACGGAAAAAGATGCGGTGAAATGCCGTGCCTTTGCGCAGGCCAATTGGTGGTATCTGCCGGTTGACGCGGTATTGTCAGCGCCGGAGTCGGCACTGTTGTTACAGCGTTTAACGTGTTTGATTGATGCGCATTGCGTGTCGCGCCAGGCCAAAACCGGGTGACCGGCTATTTTTGACAATCGCTTCTTGATGGGAGGAAGCATGGATCATCGTTTGCTTGAAATCGTGGCTTGCCCGGTGTGTAACGGGCGGTTGATTTTTGACAAAGAAAAGCAGGAACTGATTTGTAAAACCGAAGGACTGGCTTACCCAGTGCGGGACGGCATTCCTGTCTTGCTGGAAAATGAAGCGCGTACGCTGACGTCGGATGAGATCGCACAATGACGTTTACTGCAATTATTCCCGCCCGATATGCATCCACTCGGTTACCGGCCAAACCGTTGGCGGATATCCATGGCAAACCGATGGTGGTGCATGTGATGGAGCGCGCCCGTGAGTCTGGCGCCAGCCGCGTAGTGGTGGCAACCGATCACGCTGATGTTGCCCGTGCGATTGAACTGGCAGGGGGTGAAGTCTGTTTAACCAGTCCGGATCACAATTCCGGCACCGAACGTCTTGCCGAAGTGATTGACCGTTATGGTTTTGCTGATGATGAGATTATCGTTAATGTGCAGGGTGATGAGCCGTTGATTCCGCCAGTGATCATCCGTCAGGTGGCGGAGAATCTGGCAGGTAGTCGCGCCGGTATGGCCACGCTGGCAGTACCGATTACCTCGTGTGAGGAGGCATTCAATCCGAATGCGGTAAAAGTGGTGACGGATGCGGAAGGCTACGCACTGTACTTTTCTCGCGCTACCATTCCGTGGGAGAGAGACCGGTTTGCCGAGTCAAAAAATACGATTGGCGATCATTTCCTGCGGCATATCGGTATCTATGCCTACCGTGCCGGATTTATTCGGCGATATGTCGGTTGGGCTCCCAGCCAACTGGAGAAAATTGAGATGCTGGAGCAACTGCGCGTACTCTGGTATGGCGAGAAGATCCATGTGGCGGTAGCTAAAGAGGTGCCGAGCGTCGGGGTGGACACACCTGAGGATCTGGCACGGGTTATTGCAGTGATGGCTGTAAACTGACGTCAGTTCCGGTACACCGTCTCGTAAGCGCATGTGTTGTCAGCACATGCGCTTTTTTTATCCCACAAATTGCTGTTATTAGTACCAGCCGTTCAACGTAATCAGGCGATTGTCTGCCACTTGCCTCGTTTACCTGCTTTGCCTGACGTGATGGCAGACCATTCATGCCGCTGTATAATTAATAAACCCGGCGTCTGATAGAGACGGTTTTTATTCTTGGCAAGAATAATGAAAAGAGGTGGGAATGATAAAAACCGATGGCCTGGATGCACAATTATTGAGCATGGCTTATTATCGGATAGCATTCATCCCAGAATGATGAATGTATTGATTTTTTTTACTTAAGGCTGGTGTAACAATGAAAATGAATAAAAAATTTTTACCCATAATCATGGGATGCGTACTGACTGGGACTGCCGCACAAACTCTGGCGGCGGAATATTATCTGGCGCCAAATGGCAGCGATACTGCCAATGGCAGTAAAAGTGCCCCCTGGAAATCCTTTGGCCGAGCACAACAGACGCTTTCTCCGGGTGATCGGTTATGGGTTCGCGGCGGCACCTACACCTTTACCGCTGGGCTTAATAGCTGCGCCAGCCAGACAGATATCGTAAATGCGATTACGCTCAATAAGAGTGGTATCTCCGGCAAACGTATTGAATATGTCGCCTATACCGGTGAAACCCCGGTGTTTGATTTTAGCCAGATGACGGATGACTGTCGCGTTAAAGGATTTAACGTCGTCGCTGACTGGATAACCCTTAAAGGATTGGAAATAACCGGGGTACCGCAAAACAACAATAAAAATCATGAATCCTGGGGGGTGTGGATCAAAGGTAGTAACAATCAGTTCGAACAGCTCAATATCCACCATATTATGGGGGCCGGGTTATTTTTACAAAATGGCGCCTATAACACCGTCCTTAATACCGATTCGCACCATAACTATGATCCACTGACGTCTAACGGTGCCGGACAGAGTGGTGATGGCTTTGGCGCGCATATTGCCGCCAATATGCCGGGCAATATTTTCAGTGGTTGCCGAGCCTGGTCTAACTCGGATGACGGTTTTGACCTGATCAATGCCTATTCATCGGTGACTATTGAAAACTCGTGGGCCTGGTCTCAGGGGTACCTGCCTGGCACGACTACATCACTGCCCGCTGGCAACGGTAACGGCTTCAAGGCCGGTGGATACGGGGCAAAATATGTGAGCAATGCGCCGAAGCATATTGTGCGTAATTCGGTGGCATTCCTGAACAAAGCGGCGGGGTTCTACGCCAATCACCATCCGGTGGCGAATGATTTCTTCAACAACACGTCGTTCAATAACGCCGTCAACTACAATATGCGGGGCATTGATGCGAACGGTAACACGATAGCCTTGGGTACGCTGCGTAACAACATTTCTTATGCAGCCCGATCACAATCGCTGTCCTATACCGATGGCGCTAATATGCGCTACAACTCCTGGAACTTCAGCAATGTGATTTCCGATGCGGAGTTCCAGAGTGTATCGACGACAGGCTGGGATGCGGCGCGTCAGCCAGATGGCAGCTTGCCGGTGCTGAAGAACCTGCGTTTGGCGTCAGACAGCTGGATGATCGACAAAGGTGTCGATGTGAATATCGCCTATGAAGGGGCTGCACCGGATCTGGGGGCGTTCGAACGTAAATAATCGTATTCGCCGATTCATCGAAAAACCACTTGCATGACGTAACGATGCCTGCTTTTGCGGGCATTTTGCCGCCAGTGACGGAGTGCTATCGCGCTGGAAACATCCTGTTGATGCTTACTGCCTGTTTCGTTGGCTTATGCGAGGTTGCATATCCCGTTTTCTTTGATCTGTATTGGGGAAATTGTTGTGTACTGCTCGCATGATAAGCAGATAAGTGTGCCTGCAACAGCGAGAGCCGCCGCCGATGGAACTATTAAAAACTGAGTTAAGTACGGTGCTGGGAGAATCGCTCAGCCGTCTTGAACGTATCAGTGAACAGCCCTATGCGCATTTGTATGCCTTGTATGATCACGCAGGTAACGCCATGCCGTTGCTGGCGAAAAGTTATATTTGTCAGGGGGTTGCCGCGCAAGAGGCCTATAAGCTGACCATGCTGTCTCGTGAGGGAGAAGTCAGGCTGCCCACGGTCTATGGAATAGTGATGACCAATCAGGCGCCTTACAAGGAATTGTTGCTTATCGAACGTTTGCGTGGCGTGTCGGTAGAAGCGCCGTCCCGTTCGCCTCAACGCTGGACACTGTTGATGGACCAGATTGTTGAAAACATGCTGGCCTGGCATCGGATCGACAGCCACGGCTGTGTCGGTACAGTGGACAGTATGCAGGAGAACAACTGGCCGAACTGGTATCGCCAGCGGCTGGAAGTGCTGTGGGCCACACTGATGAATGTCAACGCCGCGCAGTTGACCCAGCAGGATAGAACCGTGCTGTACCGATCCCGGCAGAGCTTGCCGGCGCTGTTTGACGATTTCGATGACAATTGCGTATTGGTGCACGGTAACCTGACCCTACGCAGCATGTTGAAAGATCCACGCAGCGATCAATTGCTGGCGATGATCAATCCCGGCATGATGTTGTGGGCACCACGTGAGTACGATCTGTTTCGGTTATGTGAAGAGTCGGGGATGCCGGAACAGCTGCTTTATCATTACCTGAAGCAAGCTCCGCTGGCGGAATCTTTTGTCTGCCGTCGCTGGCTGTATATCCTGTGGGCGGCGGTTTCCCGCTACATTCATACGGGTCAGTTGGATCGCCCGTTGTTTGACGCTGCGACCCGTGAATTATTGCCTTGGCTGGAATAACCAATGATGCGGGTGACTTTGTCACCCGCGTGCAGCTATCAGGATTCCGGCGCCGGAGTAATTCCTTTCATTTGTTGCCAGATCAAGCCTAATCCTTCATACCAGGCCCGCTCGCTGTGCGACAGATAGAGCGCGGAGGGGAATACCCGTTCCCATGGATTCAGTGGTGACGTGATAGCCAACTGATTGGCGGGGACAGGAATCGGGTGCAGTCCGCGCGCCTGGAAAAAACGGATGGCACGTGGCAGATGGTTGGCGGAGGTGACCAGCAGGAAAGGTTGTTTGCCGATTAACGCCTCGGTTCCGGCGGCTTCTTCTTCGGTGTCGTGGGCCTGATCCACCAGCAGGATATCCTGCGGCGGAACGCCCAGACTTTCAGCGACACGTGCAGAGGTGCTGGCACTGGTCACGGGGTTACCCTGCGCGGCTGCGCCGGTAAAGATCAATTTAGCGCCGGGATTAGCGCGCCATAGCCTGATGCCTTCGGTGACGCGAGCCAGACTATTGTTGATAAGGTTGGCGCTGGGAGGCCAGTCCGGGTTAAAGGTGTAACCACCGCCCAACACCACGATGTAATTCACTTTGGGGAAATCCGGCGTCCAGGTGGGATAACGGGATTCCAGCGGCAATAACAGCTTGTCGGCCACCGGTTGCAAGCTCAGCAGCAATAGTGCCAGCCAGCCTGCGGTGAGTAGTATCCGGGCGGTTTTTTGCCAACGGGAAAACCATAGCAAGGCGAGGGCAAGCCCCATGACCAGCATCAACAACGGCAGTGGCAACAATAGACTACCGATGTATTTTTTAACGGCAAACAGCATAAAATAGCGTCCCTTTTGAGTGAAAAAGCGCCATACGGGCGAAATTAGGTATTCAGACCCATTTATTCTAGGCCAGCCTGTGACAGAATGTCAGGTTCAAAGAAAAACCAGTTGCTTAGGTAGTGCCATTGCCCATCATGCAGAACCGTGGAATGCAGGATCGTAATTTTAACGATATCGCTGACAAATTTGCCCGAAACATTTATGGCACCACCAAGGGTCGGCTGCGTCAGGCGGTATTGTGGCAGGATCTGGAAACCCTGCTGACATGCCTGCCAGCACGACCTTTGCGCATTCTGGATGCGGGCGGCGGCGAAGGGCCGATGTCCCGCCGTTTGGCCGCGTTGGGGCATCAGGTGTTGTTGTGCGATCTCTCTGATGAGATGATTGCGCGCGCCCGTGAGGCGGCGGGTGAGCAGGGCGTGGCTGATAACATGCGCTTCGTGCGCTGCGCTGCACAGGATGTGGGCGCACATTTGTCGCAGCCGGTGGATCTGGTTCTGTTCCACGCTGTGCTGGAGTGGGTAGCGGAGCCACAAGCGGCGTTGCGAGCGTTGAGCGATTGTCTGGCGCCGGGCGGCGCGCTGTCGCTGATGTTTTACAATCATCAGGCGTTGGTGATGCGTAATATGGTGCTGGGCAATTTCGGCTATGTGGACGCCGGTATGCCCAAACGCAAACGCCGCTCGCTGTCGCCGGATCACCCACTTGACCCACCGCAGGTCTATCAGTGGCTGGCTGAGTTGGGGCTGCAACTGAGCGGTAAAACCGGTATCCGGGTATTTCATGACTATCTGCAAAACAAGCAACAACAGATTGACGATTTTGACCTGCTGCTGGCGCTGGAACAGCGGTATTGTCGGCAGGAGCCCTTTGTTAGCCTGGGGCGTTACATTCATGTTATGGCGCACAAGCATGTCATGGCGAATAAGCCCCCTATGAAGGATGCATTATGAGTGACTTTTCCCAGACCGTACCCGAACTGGTTGCCTGGGCGAGAAAAAATGACTTCGCCATTACGCTGCCTACCGAGCGTCTGGCGTTTTTGCTGGCTATCGCCACCCTGAATGGCGAGCGTATGGACGGCGAAATGAGCGAAGGGGAACTGGTGGACGCCTTTCGTCATGTTAGTAAGGGCTTTGAACAAACCAATGAAACCATTCCGGTGCGCGCCAATAATGCAATCAATGATTTGGTGCGCCAGCGTTTGATCAACCGTTTTACCAGCGAACTGGCGGACGGCAACGCGATTTACCGTTTGACGCCGCTGGGTATCGGCATTACCGACTATTACATTCGCCAGCGTGAGTTCTCCGCGCTGCGCCTGTCGATGCAGTTATCAATCGTGGCGCAGGAATTGGGGCGCGCGGCGGAAGCCGCGCAAGAAGGTGGCGACGAGTTCCACTGGCACCGCAACGTGTTTGCGCCGCTCAAGTATTCGGTAGCGGAAATTTTCGACAGTATCGACCTGTCGCAGCGGGTGATGGATGAGCAGCAGCAAGGGGTGAAAGAGAATATCGCCGGGCTGCTCAATCAGGACTGGCGTGCGGCAATTTCCAACTGTGAAAAGTTACTGACCGAAACGTCCGATACCCTGCGTGAATTGCAGGACACGCTGGAAGCGGCAGGCGACAAGCTACAAACCAGTCTGTTGCGCATTCAGGATGCTACGCTCGGTCAGGCGGCGCTGGAGTTTGTCGATAATCTGGTATTTGACCTGCAAGGCAAACTCGACCGCATCATTAGCTGGGGTCAGCAGAGTATCGACTTGTGGATCGGCTATGACCGCCACGTACACAAATTCATCCGTACCGCCATCGATATGGATAAGAATCGCGTATTTGCCCAGCGGTTGCGTCAGTCGGTACAAAGCTATTTCGATGCGCCATGGGCGTTGACCTACGCGAATGCTGATCGCCTGCTGGATATGCGCGATGAAGAGCTGGCGTTGCGTTCTGAAGAGGTCACCGGCGAGTTGCCGCCGGATCTGGAGTACGAGGCCTTCAGTGAAATTCGTGAGCAGATCGCCGCTATGATTGAGCAGGCACTGCAGAAATACAAACAGCAACACATACCGCTTAATTTGGGCGACGTGGTGCGGGAATACCTGACGCAGTATCCGCGCTCGCAGCATTTCGATGTTGCCCGAATCGTGGTCGACCAGGCGGTTCGCCTGGGCGTGGCCGAAGCTGATTTCACCGGATTGCCTGCGCTGTGGCAGGCAATCAATGATTACGGAGCCAAGGTGCAGGCCCATGTCATCGACAAATATTGATCAACACATTTCCGCCCGGCTGATGACCGCGCTGTCCAACACCTTATTTCCGGCGCTGGACAGCCAGTTGCGCGCCGGGCGTCACATTGGCGTGGAAGAGCTGGAGAATCATGTCTTCCTGATGGATTTTCAGGATGAACTGGAACAGTTCTACGGTCGTTACAATGTGGAGCTGATTCGTGCGCCGGAAGGTTTTTTCTACCTAAGACCGCGCTCCACTACGCTTATCCCGCGTTCGGTGTTGTCCGAACTGGACATGATGGTGGGTAAAATCCTCTGTTATCTCTATCTCAGCCCTGAACGACTGGCGCATGAGGGTATTTTCAGCCAACAGGAGCTGTATGAGGAACTGCTGAGTCTGGCGGACGAAAATAAACTGCTGAAGCTGGTGAACCAGCGCTCTACCGGCTCGGACCTTGACCGGCAGAAATTGCAGGAGAAAGTTCGCACCTCGCTTAACCGGCTGCGCCGTCTCGGCATGATCTATTTCATGGGGGCAGACAGCAGCAAATTCCGCATTACCGAGGCGGTGTTCCGTTTCGGCGCTGATGTGCGCAGCGGCGATGATCCGCGCGAAGCGCAACTGAGAATGATCCGTGATGGCGAAGCCATGCCGGTGGATGGCAGCCTGTCACTGGATGATAGCGATGACAGCGATACCCCTTCCAGTGATGAGCAACGAGCTGAGGATGAACAGGAATGATTGAACGCGGTAAATTTCGCTCACTGACGCTGGTTAACTGGAACGGTTTCTTTGCCCGCACCTTTGATTTGGACGAACTGGTCACTACCTTGTCCGGGGGCAACGGCGCCGGGAAATCCACTACCATGGCGGCGTTTATTACTGCGCTGATCCCGGATTTGACGTTGCTGCATTTCCGTAATACCACGGAAGCGGGCGCGACCAGCGGTTCCCGCGACAAAGGGTTGCACGGCAAGCTGCGCGCTGGTGTGTGTTACTCGGTGCTGGACGTGGTGAACTCCCGTCATCAGCGCGTGCTGGTTGGGGTTCGCTTGCAGCAGGTCGCTGGGCGTGACCGCAAGGTCGATATCAAACCCTTTACCATTCAGGGGTTGCCTGTCGCTGTCTCGCCGACGCAAATTCTCACTCAGACGGTGGGTGAGCGGCAGGCACGCGTACTGTCGTTGCAGGAAGTGAAAGACAGGCTCGATGAGTACGAAGGCGTTCAGTTCAAGCAGTTCAATTCCATCACCGATTACCATTCGCTGATGTTTGATCTGGGCGTGGTGCCCAGACGCCTGCGTTCGGCATCGGACCGCAGCAAGTTCTACCGCTTGATCGAAGCCTCGCTGTACGGCGGGATTTCCAGCGCGATTACCCGCTCGCTGCGCGATTATCTGTTGCCGGAAAACAGCGGGGTGCGCAAAGCCTTTCAGGATATGGAAGCGGCGCTGCGTGAAAACCGCATGACGCTGGAAGCGATTCGCGTTACCCAGTCGGACCGCGACCTGTTCAAACACCTGATTTCCGAAGCGACGTCTTATGTGGCAGCGGATTACATGCGTCACGCCAATGAGCGACGCATCCATCTGGATGGTGCGCTGTCGTTGCGACGCGAATTGTTTGCCAGCCGCAAACAGTTGATCACCGAGCAGACTCGCCATGTGGAAATGGCGCGCGAACTGCAAGAGCAGAGCGGTGCTGAAAGTGATCTGGAAACCGATTATCAGGCCGCCAGCGATCACCTCAATCTGGTGCAGACCGCGATGCGCCAGCAGGAGAAAATCGAGCGTTACAACGCTGACCTGGAAGAGCTGAGCTACCGGCTGGAAGAACAAAATGAGGTGGTGGAAGAAGCGCGCGATCAACTCGAAGAGAATGAAGCCCGTGCTGATGCCGCCGAGCAGGAAGTAGACGAGCTGAAGAGCCAACTGGCCGATTACCAGCAGGCGCTGGATGTGCAGCAAACGCGTGCGATTCAGTACCAGCAGGCACAACAAGCGCTGGAGCGCGCTCGCAGCTTGTGCCAGGTACCTGAACTGACGGCGGATAACGCCGATGAGTGGCTTGATAGCTTCCAGGCCAAAGAGCAGGAAGCGACAGAATTGCTGCTGATGCTGGAGCAAAAGCTGAGCGTGGCAGATGCCGCCAATAGTCAGTTCGAGCAGGCTTATCAGTTGGTGTGTCGCATTGCCGGTGCTGTCAGCCGCAGTGAAGCCTGGGACGTTGCCCGTGATCTGTTGCGCGACAGTTCTTCCCAACGCTATCTGGCTGAACAGGTGCAACCGCTGCGTATGCGGTTGTCGGAACTGGAACAGCGTCGGCGCGAACAACAAGACGCCGAGCGTTTGTTGCAGGAATTCATCAAGCGCAGCGGTCAGGATTATCAGCCGGAAGACCTAGACGAGCTGCAACAGGAGCTGGAAGCGCGTATCGAGGATTTATCCGTCCGTGTGTCGGAGGCTGGTGAGCACCGTCTGGCGCTGCGTCAGGAGCTGGAACAGATCCAGCAACGAATCGCACAGTTGACCACCCGTGCACCGGTATGGCTGGCAGCGCAGGAAGCCCTGACCCAGCTAGGTGAACAGAGCGGCGAAAATTTTGCTGATAGCCAACAGGTCACCGAATTCATGCAGCAACTGCTGGAGCGTGAGCGTGAAACCACGGTGGAGCGCGACAGTGTGGCGGTGCGTAAGCAGCAGGTGGATGAGCAGATTGAGCGCCTCAGTCAGCCGGGCGGCTCCGAAGACCCTAGGCTTAATGCGCTGGTGGAGCGGTTTGGCGGGGTGTTGTTATCTGAAATCTATGATGATGTCACGCTGGATGACGCACCGTACTTCTCCGCGTTATACGGCCCGTCACGTCACGCCATTGTGGTGGCGGATTTGTCGCTGGTGCGTGAACAACTGGCTGGTCTGGACGATTGCCCGGAAGACCTCTACCTAATTGAGGGCGATCCGCAATCGTTCGACGACAGCGTGTTCGAGGTGGAAGAGCTGGAAAAAGCGGTGGTAGTGAAAATCGCTGATCGGCAGTGGCGCTACTCACGTTTCCCGGAGGTGCCGTTGTTTGGCCGGGCCGCCCGTGAGCAGCGTCTGGAGAGTTTGCGTGAAGAGCGTGAGCAACTGTCTGAGCAATACGCCACGCTATCGTTTGATGTACAGAAGATTCAGCGCCTGCATCAGGCGTTCAGCCGCTTTATCGGCAGCCATTTAGCGGTGGCATTTGACGCTGATCCGGAAGCGGAAATTCGCCAGATCAGCACTCGTCGCGGCGAGCTGGAACGCGCCATCAGCAATTTCGATAACGAAAATCAGCAGCAGCGCCAGCAGTATGAGCAAGCGAAAGAGCAGGCCGGTATGCTCAACCGCCTGATTCCGCGCATCAGCCTGTTGTGTGACGATGCATTGGCTGATCGGGTGGAAGAACTGCGCGAAGAACTGGATGAAGCCGAAGAGGCGGCTCGTTTCATGCAGCAGCACGGAGCGTCGCTGGTGAAACTGGAGCCGTTGGCGTCGGTGTTGCAGAACGATCCGCAACAACACGAGCAGATGCGTGAAGATTATGCGCAAGCGCAGGCAGCCCAGCGTGCTGCCAAACAGCAGGCATTCGCCCTGACCGAGGTGGTGCAGCGCCGCGCCCATTTCAGCTACACCGACTCGGCAGGCATGTTGAACGCCAATGCCGATCTCAACGATAAACTGCGTCAGCGGCTGGAACAGGCAGAGCAGGAACGTACCCGTGCCCGCGAACAACTGCGACAGCAGCAGGTGCAACTGACCCAGTACAGCCAGTTGCAGGCATCGCTGAAAAGTTCTTACGACGCCAAATGCGACATGCTCAAAGAGCTGACGCAGGAACTGTCGGATATCGGCGTGCGTGCCGATGCTGACGCTGAAGCCCGCGCCCGGACGCGTCGTGATGAGCTGCACGCCGCCCTGAGCGCCAACCGCGCCCGGCGCAATCAACTGGAGAAACAGATCACTTTCTGTGAAGCGGAAATGGATAGCTTGCAGAAGAAATTGCGCAAACTGGAGCGCGACTACCATGTGATGCGTGAACAGGTGGTTACCGCCAAGGCGGGCTGGTGCGCGGTAATGCGGCTGGTGAAAGACAATGGCGTTGAACGCCGTCTGCATCGTCGTGAGCTGGCGTACATGAGTGGCGATGAACTGCGCTCGATGTCGGATAAGGCATTGGGAGCGTTGCGTCAGGCGGTGGCGGACAACGAACACCTGCGCGACGTGCTGCGCATGTCGGAAGATCCGAAACGACCAGAGCGCAAAGTCCAGTTCTACATCGCGGTGTATCAGCATCTGCGCGAGCGTATCCGTCAGGATATTATTCGCACCGATGACCCGGTGGAAGCCATCGAGCAGATGGAGATCGAGCTGAACCGGCTGACCGAAGAGTTGACTGCCCGTGAGAAGACGCTGGCGATCAGTTCCCGCAGCGTGGCGAACATCATCCGCAAGACCATTCAGCGCGAGCAGAACCGTATCCGTATGCTCAACCAGGGGCTACAGTCGGTGGCGTTTGGTCAGGTTAAGAGCGTGCGGCTAAATGTTAATGTACGCGAAACTCACACCACGCTGCTGACTGTGTTGTCTGAGCAGCAGGAGATGCATCAGGATCTGTTCAACAGCACTCGCCTGACCTTCTCTGAAGCGCTGGCGAAGCTGTATCAGCGCCTTAACCCACAGATCGACATGGGACAACGCACGCCGCAGACTATCGGTGAAGAGCTGCTGGACTACCGCAACTATCTGGAGATGGAAGTGGAAGTCAACCGTGGTGCTGACGGCTGGCTGCGCGCCGAGAGCGGGGCGTTGTCCACGGGTGAGGCTATCGGTACCGGGATGTCGATTCTGGTGATGGTGGTTCAGAGCTGGGAAGAGGAGTCGCGTCGTTTGCGTGGCAAGGATATCTCACCATGCCGTCTGCTGTTTCTCGACGAAGCGGCGCGCCTTGACGCCAAATCCATCGCCACCTTGTTCGAGCTGTGCGAACGGCTGGAAATGCAGCTGATTATCGCCGCGCCGGAGAACATCAGCCCGGAGAAAGGCACCACCTACAAGCTGGTGCGAAAAGTGTTCCAGAACCACGAGCACGTGCATGTGGTGGGGCTACGCGGGTTTGGTGGCGAAACGAAAGCTATCCTGCCGACGCCGTAGTCTCCTTTTCTCATTTATTCGGGCTGTGTGATACAGCCCGATTTTTCTTTGACAGCATTAGGAAACCGGGCCGCTGTCGGACAATATATCTGTATCAGGAAGAATAAATTGAATATCAACGCACTACCACTGGATGCCAATAGTAACGGCTGGTCGGCGATGTTGCCGCCACGAGAGGCAACACCGGCGCTGCGCCAGACGATTGCCGCTGATTGGCTGGTGATTGGCGCAGGATATGCCGGGCTGGCGTTTGCTCGCCGGATAGCGGAAAACCGTCCGCATGAACACGTGGTGGTGCTGGATGCCGTTGAGCTGGATGACAGCGCGTCTGCGCGCAATTCCGGTTTTGCCATCGATTTGCCGCATAATATCGGCAGTTCGACTGCGGAACTGGAAAAAGCTGCTAATTATCGCCGTTTGTTGCACGCCGGGCTGGAGCAACTGGAATCGCTGATTGCGCGTTATCATATCGGGTGTGACTGGAGTCGTCGCGGCAAGTATCACTGTATCGTCCGACCTGAACTGGCAGGATTACTGGAACAGTACGCGCATGAATTGCAGGCGTTGTCAGAACCCTACCAGTTATTGCAGGGAGAGGCATTGGCTCAGCAACTGGGCACGCCTTATTACCATGCAGCGATTCACACGCCGAATAGCGTGTTGCTCAATCCGGCGGCGTTGGTGCGGGGGTTGGCGGATAATCTGCCTGATAATGTCACGTTGTATGAGCGTTCGCCGGTGCTGGAGATCCAACCGGGTCACACAGTTCGCGCTCGCACGCCTTACGGCGAGGTGCAGGCAAGGCATGTCATGGTGGCGACTAACGGTTGTGCCCGGCAACTGCCGATGTTTTCCCGTCAGGTGGTGGGGCTGTCAACGTTTGCCACCCTTACCGAACCACTGACAGCGGAACAGCAACAGCGCATTGGCCAGATTGACGAGTGGGGGATGACGCCCGCTAATGCTATCGCGGGGGCGACGCTGCGCTACACGCGTGATCACCGGTTCCTGATTCGTCAGCATGTGATTTATGTTCCGGGTTACACTGTCACGTCGCGCTACACCGCAGAGATTACACGGCAACATCGGGCGATCTTTCTATCCCGCTTCCCACAGCTGGACGATGTGCCGGTCGCTCATACCTGGTCTGGCATGATTAGCGTCACCCGTAATGGGGCGCCGGGCTGGGGAAAATATGGTGATAATCTATATGCGGCAGTAGGGTGCAACGGTGCAGGCATTTCCAAGCAGACCATTGCAGGTAGCACACTGGCGGATTTGGCGACCGGTATCGATAATCCGTTGATTGCCGAGATGCTGGTGCTGGGAAAACCTAACTTTATTCCGCCACGTCCGTTACTGGATATAGGCATACGTGGCAGTATTCTGAAAGAGCGCTGGTTAGGGCGGAAGGAATACTGACGAAAGCAATACTGAGTAATGCGTTAGAATTATTCACGCTTGGCGCATCCAAATAATTCGGGTTTCGACTCTGAAGCATGAAAGGAAGACACCCCGTGATTAATCACGGGGTGTCTTGAGATTAAGGTTTTAATTCGATTGTTATTGATGCGATTAATACTGTGTTATGGTATTTCCTTTTTGGAGCTGTAGCAGAATTCGCCTGTAAAGCTCTTTCACACGTTCCCGTTGCTCTGCTCCCGATGCTGCATAATTATCTAAACCCGGTGCAGCATTGATTTCGATAATATTCCATGATTGTGTGGCTGCGTCTGTACATAAATCATGGCATATGATATCCACACCAGCGACACATAGTCCTAATGACGCAGTAGCAGCTATTGCCAAAGACGCAAAACTTTTATGGATGCTATCGGTAACATCCATCGACGTTCCGCCGGTGGAGAGATTCGCATTATCCAGAAGAAATGTTTTCTGCCCTGCAGGCAGAACCGATTCTCGATTTAAACCCAGATTAGCCAGTTTGATATCAATACGCGGATCATCAGGGTCAATCTCGCTGTTGGGGCGTCCATGCAAAGGCAGAGTATGTTGCACATCAAGCAACAACTGCTGGATAGTTCGGATGCCATCACCAGCAACGGCCAGTGGGATGCGTTCATATGCCGAGATTATGGTTTCGCCCAGTACAACAACCCGATAGTCTCGACCTGGACACACTTGCTCTACCAGCAACACATCCGTACAGGAAAAAATATGGTTACAGATTACATCCATTGATGGAGTATCATAGACTTTGGTTACCCACGCGCCCTGACTAAGATCGTTGGGTTTGACAAAAACGGGAAGTCCGAGTGATTCGGCAAATTGTCTGGCTTCTTCAATGCCCCTTCTGTTTTCCTGATACAAATTCTTATTTAATCTTTCCGAAAAGAACGTTTTCCCCTGCGGTACATTGAACCCTTTTTTGCGTAAAAAATAGTTCGTGTAGGATTTATCGTTAGCGATATTCGATGATGCAGAGGAGTTAAGATTGAGATTTCTATTTTTGAATAAATGTATCTTTCCATCAGGAAATATTATTTCGCCAACAAAACCGAATTCTGGTTCAAGCTCTATCCGGATGCCTAATGTGGGCGCTATTTCTAATAGTAAGGCAGAAACAAAGGGATGATTCATTTTTATC
>NZ_JAAVXH010000080.1:0-5793 GCF_012273755.1 Dickeya sp. CFBP 2040 | reverse complement strand
ATGGTAAATGATAATATATAACAAAAACAAGGAGGTGTAATGTATAAAAATAACGATGAAGCCATTGATTGGGAAGCCAAGCGACTTTTAGATGATGGGATCTATACCGATACAGAACAAGCCTATTTAGAAGCAGAAAAGATAGTAATCAATATTAGGGAACAAGCAAAACAGCGCCAGATAAAGCAACAATTTAAATTGAAGATTAAGTCAATCAAGAAACAAATTGGTAATGGTTATGATTATGCAGATGTCCCTTATGCCAACAAGAAAAAATATTGGGGGGAATATAAATGACCAGAAAAGATATCAAACAACAAATTGCTTCAGCACAGGAACGCTTATATTTCTTGGAAGCCAAAAAGAAACAGCAGGCAAAAAAAGAAAACACCCGCCAGAAAATTATTTTCGGTGCAGAGGTTGCCAAAGTTTTAGGATGTGATATTGGTTATGTAGATAAAGAATTAGTCTTTGGTGTTCTGCTAAATATACCTAATCTATCTGAGCGTGATATTGAAGGGTATAGAGCACAGGGACAAATCTATATCGAAAATGTTATAAATAAATCCAAATGTTAATTATTTTTTTTCACGTCCGAACGGTGAACCGGCCTAAAACTTGCTTTTAGGTCGGTGAACTGTTGAGCAAGCCCTAGAGGGCGCGGTAGCTTGTTTCAGTGTATTTAGGGTGTTAGCGTCACAGAATATGACCGTCAGCTCTTAGCAAGAAGCATATACCGGGAAAATTAACCGGCAATATTTTCACGGGGTCTACCAGCTAAATTACGTGTGTCATATCCTCATAAAAATCGCACGTTGTAAAGCAGGTTCCACCTTTTAAAAAAACAGGCTCATCTATTTTGTGTAATTTTATCTTTGAAGCCTCTTGTTGGGAAGAAGGTAGAAATGCTCCTCCGGGTTCACTGAAAATCATAAAGTCGCCCTGTAACCTTGAACAATGTGGGCAATGATTAGCATAGTAGCTATAACCTGCCATTTTACTGTTTCCGGGACGCCAGTTCGTTGAAAAGTGCCTAATATGGCTTAATGCGCGGGGACTCACTTCAGTAATATTGGCGACTCCAGAAAAGCAAGGGCTGGTAGACCACGAATAACAGGTACCATCACTTTCGCTGCGAAAGAGAGAGTTGTCATAATAGCTCCATTCGCTGGAGTCCTCAATCGCGTCATCATCTGGATCAAGGTAATCAATGGTCAGATATTTATGACCTCTTGGAAGACAGAAGGCAAACAGACTAATTAACTCCCCACATTTCCAGCATAGGCGCTTATTTTCACCAATGAAGTAATATTCGTTGAATAAGTGATATTTCTGATTATCTATTAGTTCAGGTATCCATGGTATAAATTGCAGGCTTGATTTTCCTGTTGGCACATACCATTTTTTTAACTCTGGATCCCATCGGGCACCCTTCTGCTTTGCATCATCCTTCTCGTGAAAGGGTACATTTAGTATCAAACGACTCATATTTATAACCTTCTAATCCTTGTTCTACACCCCTTAAACTAACATAACAGCGTGTTAGTAATGCTCGCTTCTGGCACAAACAGCCTGTCCGATTACGTTACTCCCCGTTGCACCCAATACAACAGGGAGTCATTTGTTTAGATAGCAAAGTCTTCCAGCGCTTTACCACTTTCCAGCGCTGCGGCGATAGCTTTAGGTGTCCGGCCCTGACCTGTCCACGTCTGTTCGTTGCCGCTTTCGTCGGTATATTTGTACTTGGCAGGACGGGGAGTGCGTTTAGCTTTTGCTGTTTTGCTGGTAACACCTGCGTCGAGCAGTTCAGACGGATCAATACCATCTTCCAGCAGTCTGGCGCGTAAGGCTTCGATTTTAGCCTGACGCTCCGCGTTTTGTTGCTGTGCGCTCGCTTCTTCTTCACGCCGGTCTTCAACAATGGCGGTCAGCTTTTCCAGCATTTCTTCCAGTGTTGCCAGATCGGTTTCACGAGCCTGAGCGCGAAGGGTACGAATGTTATTTAATATTTTTAGGGCTTCACTCATTATCATTTATCCTGAATGTTGAACGTCATACACATCATACTATAAACGATAAAATAAAGCAGATGCTATCAATGTGTTTGATGCCTTATTATTCGTTTTTTATGGATTTACATCTCCCGCTCTTGACCACTTTTTCATTTTTGTTAATTGAATAGTACGTGAAAATAAAAAAGGACGATGAAAATGAAAAAACAAAATAAGACAGGGTTCTCACTGTTAGAACTCATTTTGGTGCTGGGTGTTGGAACAACAGTGGCTTTTATGAAATTTCAGGATATGAAAAATGAACAGGAAACTGTTGTTGCTAAAGCCGTGGGTGAACAGATAAAGCAAATGGGTGAGGCGGTAAATGGCTATATCAATATCCGATATGACAAGCTTTCTACCCTGACATCCAGTAGCAGCCAGTCAAGTGATCCGGGTCCAAGAACATGTTCGGGGTCAGTCTGCGAAATTACTTATCAGACGCTGGTGAATGAAGGGTTATTACCTTCCTCTTTTTCTGGTGTTAATGCGCAAAAATCTTCATATAAAATTTTTTTGAGACGTTCAGGGAACGTTCCCAATTATATCATTAATGGCCTGATTACGACGACGAGCGTATGGGCTGATGGCGGGAAAGTCCGTTATGACTTGTTGGGCAAAGCAATGCAGGCAGCGGGAATTGACAGTGGAATGACAAAAACAAATACCGCTGCATCAGGTTATGGCGGCCAGTGGTCAGAACTTTCTACGGACTACAGTAATATCACCGCTGCGGGGCTTTTGGCTTATCGTGTAGGATACGATTCTGCAATGTATTCTGTTTACCTGCGTCGTGATGGGACACTCCCTATGACGGGCGATCTGAATATGGGGGGGCAGAGCATATACAACGCTCAAAATATCACTGCGGCTGGGACAACGACAACGGGAATACTTAAGACGGTCGGCGAGGCGACAGTAGGATCGGATCTAACCGTGGCGGGGAACACTCAGGTTAACGGGAATATCAATGCCAATAATACTGTTACAGGTACAACCGTAGTATCTCGTGGTGAAACCTATACGCAAAACTGGTTCAGAACATTAGGTGATGGCGGGATTTATTTCCAGAAATACGGCGGTGGCTGGAATATGGCTGATACGGCAACCATTAACGCTTATGGCGGCAAGAATGTTCAGACCAGTGGGGGTTTTTATGGTGGTTACGTTCATTCTAATGGCAACATTGATGTTAATGGAACGGTTAATGCTTCCTATATATGGGCAAGCGGGAATATAAACTCAAACTATGTGCATTCCAACGGGAACATCGATGCTAACGGGCGGATTAATTCAGGTGAGTTTGTCTATATAAATGGTCAGGCAGGTGTCGGAGGTGGCTGCGCTCCAAACGGATTGCAGGGGAGAGATCCCAGCGGGAAATTACTTTCTTGCGTTAATGGTACATGGCAGCAACTTGGCAACAGTATTCCGTGTATACATTATTACAATCATAACTCTCGTATATACAATAGTTGGATGCAAGTTTACGGTGATAAATGGGGTGCCGAAGATGATATTCATATTTGGTGTGATGCTACAGGTAGTGTGTCATATATTATAGGCTTGCCTACGGGGTGGGAAGGCTAGAGTATTATTCTATATATGTATGGTGAATTTATTGTCCATAACATCGTTTAAAAGTCAGATCCACCATAAGGCAGATCTGACGTTTTCATATCCATCTGTTATGCCTGAAATTCACCCTCTGTGTCGTCAGTGCTTTCGGAATGAAATGTCCGATACAGGAAATCAAGGCGCTCCCACAGAACAAAGCTCAGGATCTCTTTGGCTTGGGGATTATCAATTTCAACAACGGCGTAAATTAAAGCCCGACACTGATCGATAATTTCTTCCAGTTCCAGCGGCGTGTTATCGAACATAGCACACCTCCAGAACAGACTGGCCCAAGGCAAAAAAGCCCGTATCCAGATGCAGATTTTCAGGTGGGGAATGGGTAAACTGATAAACAGCCATAGCGTTAGCTCCATAACGGTGTGGTTAGCCCCTGTCTGGTAGGCCAATACCTTTCAGGGGCGAAACGGGTGTTCAGGTGAGTTTAATAGGATTTCGTACCTGATCGGCTGCAATGTAAGGCTAGGATTGGTGCTAGTCAATTGCTAAACGCGAGACAGAAAAATCTACAGTTGGTAAATTTCTGACCTTGAGAATTCGTATAGTTCTGAAGTTGCATAAAGCCGCTTTGAAAGCTGGTCTGTGTGTTGAGCCAAAGAGATGATGTATACGAACAACGTCGAATAATACCTCCGACTTAGTATCCAGCAGGTTAGGGTTGATTAAAAAAAGAACATCATAGTTGATGGGAAGCCACTTTTCTCAATCTATGTCTATATTTAAATGTCTGCTATATGGTGTTAATTAATTACGGGATGGTATTATGAAAAAACTAATTATTGCTTGTTCTGTTTTATTGATTGCAACAGGTGCTTTTGCAAAAGGTGGTGGGCACCATTCATACTCTGGAAGTGGTTATAGCGCACCGAAAACATATGGCTATGGGACAGGTAGTAGTTCAAGTCATGAAAAGGTAAATGGCTATATCAAAAACAATGGAACGTATGTTTCCCCATATCAGCGGACTTCAAAAGACACAACGCAATATAATAACTTCAGCACTAAAGGTAATTACAATCCATATACAAATACATATGGGACAAAAAAGCAACACACTGATTTTATGAAAATGGCGTTCTCGATAGAACGTCATTTTTATATTTATAACTGAATCTAAAAAAAGTATTCTGTCTCAAATAGAATTTGAAGGAAATAAGAAAAAACTATCAAAATAGGGTTGCGATAATGTACTGTTAAGAACAGCAATCATCAGTGCCAGATCTCTGATCCACCAACTACGTAACGTAGGGCAAGAAATACCACAACGGCTGTATACAAGCCCCATATCACCAGATGTTTCATAGAGTTTTACCCACGGTAGTCGCTGCTGATTTCTCTGACCATGACGTGCCATTATAGTGAAACGATGTCTATGAGTCACACAAATTAGTGTGTTGAATCAATAACCCACTGAAACTCTTCGTCATTCAAATTGCCAAATAAACTTTCTTTGAATTTAAGGTTAAATGAAAGTCTATTTCCTATAAATGAAAAATTTGTAGGTTCAATCGCACACCAGAATCTAACTAAATTTTTATCATTTGTGCACAGATAACTCTTTGTTTTAGGATCTATTGCTGTGGCCCACATGAGATAGTCTATCGCTCTGAAATCAGATAGTGCATTATAGGCGTGTTTTTGAGTGTACTCTTCAGGCGGTTTTGGTTTGAATATTTTTTTGGCTGGATTTGATTTTGGAGTGCTTAATGCAGCGCTAAGAGCTGCAATAAATAAAATGCTTTTTCTATCTATGTTATTTGATATGGCGATTTTTTTTAGGGTTTCTATTACTTCGTGTCTTTTTTTAATGGCTGTCTCTTTGTATAGATGAGTGATGATTTCTTGTATGAATGATATTTTACCTATATTGTTATTGTATAACTGAGATAACATTCCAAAAGTAGACTCTGCTAGTTCCTCACAACTATGAGGTATAATAGAATTAGGTAGTGTTTTCTTTATTATCGAAACGGCTTCTTCATATTTCTCTGCCAAATCTTTTTTTGTTCTATCGTAGGATTGATTATTTCCCTCTAACATGAAAAGTGATGGGTTAATGATTATTTTATCAGTTGATATCAAATCAAAGAAATCATTACCAATGCTC
>NZ_JAAVXH010000079.1:0-24992 GCF_012273755.1 Dickeya sp. CFBP 2040 | reverse complement strand
TTTTTTATATAAACAATCTTATCAAAAATGCTGATTTTTTCAGCCAAAAAATAAATTTTTAGCATAAAATCTACATCTTCATGAAAACCATCAAAAAAGAATACGTTATTATCAACAATAAGCTTTTTTTCTATTGTTGAGTAAATAACAGAACCATCCATTTTTAATGATAGATAATCACTTATCAGTTCTCTTTTATTTTTACTCAAGCTACCAAAATCTGTACGATTACCACTTTTACCAGCAGAATGTGCGCCACCATATTGCCAGTTAAAACCAACAACTTGAGTATCATGTGTTTTAATATATTCATATAGTGAATATAAAGCATCATCTTTCAATGCATCATCTGAGTCTAAAAATATTACCCATTTTCCACGTGCTGTGGAGATACCAATGTTCCTGGCAATTCCTGGCCCACTATTCTTCTGCGTAGAATACACGCTAATATTGAAGCAACAATTAGAATTCTTTAATATTTCAATAGTATTATCATCAGAACAGTCATCAACAACGATCACTTCAAAATTAGTACCATTAGATAAAGCGACCTGTTTTTCCAAACTCAGCAAACAATCTCGAATAAATTTTTCACCATTGAACACAGGAATCACTATAGAGAAAAATGGTTCAACATCATCTATCTGATGAACATGTATTGGAGTATATGCTGTTTGTTCTTTCGATGACATACTAATTATTCCTCTTATTAAATCGAGGAAAGAAAAGATTGCTATACCAATTTCTTTCCCAACTCATATAAATCAAATAAGAATTTATCCCCAAGTAATACTTAACAGATTTTAATTCTTTCTCCTCGTTCAGTACTCATATGAATTTTGCTTAAAAATTTAATGCCATCTAAAGCAACATCAATACCTAATACATCATGGTTGTCATCGCCACGCAAATAACTCGCAATATCTTCATAGTAGTTTGCAAATGCTTCGATAAAACCAGCCGGATGGCCAGCCTTAAACCGACTATAACGTGGAAGGGATGCAACCCGATTATCTGGATGAGTCCGATCAACGATCCGTGAAATACCGTTAATATCGCTCATATATAAATGCTCTGGGTCCATCTGGAGCCATTCAGCAGTACCTTCGCTACCAAATACCCGAATTCGTAACCCATTTCTATAACCAAGCGCAGACTTGCTATACCAATAATTACATACAACGCTGTTAGTATAGTTAGCAATACAATGGACTGTATCGATTACACCCGAAACTTCACCAAATGTGTGACTTATAGCATATACATCTAGTGCTTTTTCTCCAATAACATAATCAACTAATTGATGTGCATGAACACCAAGATCGAGTGATACAGTAGGAATATCACCATCATACTGCCGCCAATATTGAGGTTTAGCCACCGAACCATCGCGAGAATGCCTCAAAAATCCTTCTTGTGGCATTTCAATCATGACCTGCCTGATCTTACCTAACTCGCCATCTAAAATACGCTCACGTAGCTCACGAATCATAGGATAACCACTATAATTAAATGTCACCGCAAGTTTAGCGCCATTTACTAACATACGTTGTATATCTAATACTTCATCGACACTAGTCGCTAATGCTTTTTCACAAATAACTGGCAAATTATACTTAAGACAGGCAATTACAATTTCTTTATGGGTTGGTGTTGGAGTCAAAATAACAATTGCATCCAATTTATCTGCTTCTGAAATTAAAAACTTATCTAACTCATCATATACTCGGTTTTCATTAATACCCCAGCATGAGGCAGTTTTATGGTTAATATCAGCATGACGGCTAAAAAAACCAGCCACCAACTCGAATTGACCATCCATCTGTGATGCAATTTTATGAGTTTCACCAACAGCTGAATTGATACCTCCACCAATAAATCCAATTTTCAATGCCACTCTATTGTTTACAATACTTTTCATTTATTTGTCTCCAAAAAAGAGTGGCTTACCACAAAGTGATTCTTCAGATTTACAATATTACTAAGCAAGTCGGTTTTATCATCAAATGTCATAAATACCACAGCAGCCCTATCTCCTGGTGCAGGATTCAGCTTCTCACCACTTTTCTTTAGCACGACACTTTCCAACAGTGATCCAGGCAATTGATGATAACGTAATGCATTGAAAATAGTCGACTCAGATACAGAAACCGTATGTCTGCCAACATAATTTCGAGCAGATGGGCGTTTGCTGTTAAATGGTAACTGAATTGAGAGAAATGGTGCTACAAAATATTCTGCATAAGGTACGCCAGTAGAATAGCGAATCAGTTGAGAATACAGATCTCCTGGGCAACGTCGAGTCAGCTCAATTAGCCAGAATGTATCATCTCTAGCAATAAATTGTGTATGCAATAGACCATCACATAATTTCAAATCTGAGACAATATCGCTAATACAATCACTTACTGCATCTTTCAACGTATCACTCATATTGTGAGCGATACAGCTGCTATTCACCTGATAAGGATAAACAGTGCAATGTTCATCAACAAAAAATTCACAGGCAATCTCACCATTACGGATAAATGCTGAATGACTATGTAATGACCCTTCCTTGAACTCTTCTATGACAACTTGACCGCTGACAGAAGCCGCTATTGCAGCCTGATAAGCCGATTGAATATCTTGCACATGATGAACCAGTGAAACACCACGGCCACTGTAAGAATCGACCGGTTTAACAAGAAAAGGCAGAGTTAATTGTCCAACAGCTGAAATATCACTAACCGCTTTGGGTACTGGTAAACCTTTACGCTGAGCATAAGCTCGAAAAAAATCTTTTTTGTGCAAAATCCTCGTGATATCAACCGGATCGAAACCAGGCATACCAAGCGCCTGAGCTACCCAGGCTCCCGTATCATAAGAGACATCGGTAACACCAGGCAAAATCGCCTTGATATTTCCTTTTTTGACAATATTAAGAATCGTCTCTTTGTCAGAATAGTCTTCGACAATCGAATGCGTTGCCCGAAGGTGTCCAGGATCACTGGGCTTACCACTGCACACAGCAACAGATTTTCCCTTCTCCATACTCGCTTCCAGCAGTGGCAATGCAGAAAAACCCGCATCAAGCATTAAAGCATCTATAGTGGACATATTTATTCTCTATAAATAAAAACATCAACCTCTTCAGAGATACAGAGGCCAAGGGAGTTTTCATGCATACTGACTGAGTGTCTGCTTGATGATGTCGATAATTTTGTCTTGATCATCGATTTCCAACCCTGGATAAATAGGCAGGCAAAGCACTGCATTCGCAATATCTGTTGCAACTGGCAAATTTGCAGTACTAGCACTCTCAAGGCCACGATACATTGGGAAAGTACTAATTAAAGGATAAAAATACCGGCGAGACATAACACCTTTACTTTTTAAGGAATTATATAATTTCTCCCGCATATCAAAAGAGTAATCACTCATAAGAATTGGGAAATAAGCATAATTCCATTCAATAGATGAGGGAATATCCAACATTCTAAGACCATGAACAGTTTCAAGGCCATTCCGATAATAATGATAAATACTTTTTCTATCTTCCAGCGCTTGATCAATATAATTCAATTGTAATAGACCAAATGCTGCCTGCACTTCGTTCATTTTTCCGTTAATGCCCGGAGCTACAATAGTTGTCTCATCTGAAAAACCGAAATTTTTCAGATAATCTATTCGCTTCTTCATTTTAGCATCAGGGCAAATAATAGCCCCACCCTCAATGGTATTGAATACCTTGGTCGCATGAAAACTTAGAATAGAAAGATCGCCATAATTCAAGATACTGGTACCATCTTTTTTTACACCGAAGGAATGGGCAGCATCATAAATCACCTTTAAACCATAAATATCCGAAATTTCCTGTATACGATCAACATCGCAGGGAATACCGTAACAATGAACAGGCAGAATAGCGGACGTAAGTGGTGTAATCGCCTCTTCAATTTTTTTGGGATCCAGGTTGCAGGTGATCGGGTCAATATCAACAAAAACAGGCTTGAGATTATTCCATAATAAAGAGTGAGACGTTGCCACAAACGAATAAGGAGTGGTAATAACTTCACCGGTGATTCGCAACGCCTGCAATGCTGTCAATAGAGCTAGTGTGCCGTTTGTGAACAAGCACAGATGCTTAACACCCAGATACTCAGCCAGAGACTTCTCAAGTTGTTGATGGAAAGGTCCACCATTTGTCAGATATTTGTTATCCCATATCTTTTCCATATAGGGCATAAACTCATCAAGTGGAGGCAGTAAAGGGCTTGTTACATAGATGTTTTTGCTCATCATTCACCTGTCCCTAGCAGCTATGCCATCATGCATAACCGCGACATTATTGCGTCATTTTCGTTTGCCACCATATAACGGAACATTATCAATACCAGCTCCGCTATGTGACACAACCATCATTTTTTATTATCAGCGTCTATTACTTGCTTTCCTCACTCATCACTCAATAGAGAATGATCGAGGCTGATCACCTGAGCAGTAAATTTGCCATGCTTTACGCATCGCTTTTTCAAAATACATGGATGGTGAATCCATAGAATTAATTTTAGCAGCCATAATACTACGCATACTGGAACGAATTTTACTCAAATCATCTAGAGAATTATTCCAGTATTGTGCTTTTGATATTAGCTCTTCATCACTTTGAGCAATAAACTCATCTAATCCTAATATTCTCATAATTACAGCACTCTGTTTTGATGCCAAAGAATCACCTTCGCGTGTTAAAACAGGAACCCCCATCCACGATGCATGACCGATTGTCGTTCCACCAGTATAAGGGTAAGTGTCTAATAAAATATCCACTTCATGATGCATGTACAAATACTCATCAAGACTTGTTCTCATGCGAAATATGAGTTGCTCATCTTTAGCACCAAACTCAACTAACTTGCCGCGTAAATAATTGATCGTCTCCTGACCCGTCATATACCCCATAATCAGACGGGAGGTAGGTAAGGCAACAAGTATTTTCGCCCAAAAAGCCAGTGTTTCATCGGAAATTTTTTGTGGTCGATTGAAGCTTGCAAAAGTTAAGTAACCATTCTTCAATGCAGGTAATATATTGACATCAGGACTATTCTTGTTAGGTTCAAAAAACTTCACTGATGGTATATAAATGGGTTTTTCTATAACCGTACTTTCCAAATTACCTCTGCCAATAAAATGCTTATAAAGCAAGATATAATCCATAGTGCTCATCCCTGTCGTACCAGGATAGCCTATCCAAGTCATTTGAATTGGTGCAGGTTTCAATGCTAACGCCGGTAACCTGTTGTAAGCCGTATGACCTGAAAGATCGATAAGAATATCAATTTCATCTTTATTAATGAGCGTTGCCATTTCCAGATCGCCCATTTGATCAACGTCACGCCAGCCAGCAGCAGTACGTTTTAAAGCCTCTGCTTTCTCATCTTTACGCTTAAAACTTGAATAGGCATAAAGAGAAAATTCATTTCGATCAACCGAATTCCAAATTGGCTCCAAAAAATTTGTTACTGGATGATTACCTAAATCACCAGAAACAAGACCAATTCGAAGCGGCCTTTCAGGATCTTTATTTAATTGAAAACTAAATTTACTATTATGACGAGAAGCAAATGCCTCGACTCTCTTACCATATTTTATATGTTCTTCGAGTAATTCAGAGGCAGTTATATTTATGTCGTGGGATAGCCCAAACAGGAAATTACTATATTGAGGAAATAAAGTCATATCCGTATCATGCATGAGCGAAATCGCTTTACGATGATAATTAATAGCGTCCTTATGACCTAGATTATGACAAACCATCCCCATGTGACTGACAAAAGCAGAATTTTCAGGCTCTAATGAAAGAGCTTTTTCCATACATAGCAAAGCTGAATCAAAATTTTGTAGAACACTAAGCAACAACCCCAGTGAATCCCATGCCAAACCATTTTTCTTATCACATCGAAGTATTTTTTTTACTAGGGTAATACCATGATGCAATTTATTTTTCTTCCAAAAACACATAACCAAATGTACATAAAACTCCCAACTATAGGAGTTAATCGAAATTGCTTTGGCAACAATCTTGAATGCACTATCTATATCGCCCATTTTAAAGCAAAGATTCACGAACGGATACCAAGATGAAATAGCCGTCGGGCTAGAAGATATCATATCTTCTATTTTGGTGCGTGTTTCAGAAAAAAGTCCAATTGATATCGTACGCTCGATTTCATCATAGAATTTTCGATTTAATTGGTTTTTATTTTGTAGTTTATTCCTTTTATTAACTACTGATGTCTCTGTTTCAATTAAACCACCGACATGAACTGCTGTAGAATACATTACTAATGATGGTGCATAATTCCCTACCTGGGAGATATCTGTCACCAAAATAGCTTTTTGCAGAAATTCTCGCCATGCTTGTGTTTTTCCCCAGATGACACCTTTATTCCGTAGACTCCAGATCTGACGACATGTTTCATCATCCAGATTCTCATCGAGTGAAGAGAGTTGTTGCAAAAACAGCCTATCAGACTCATCGAGTGAAACTGCTTCATGCCAAAAATTAAACGATAATTGAGATGATATGAGTTTAGGCAATGCAGTTAATACTTTACTACTGCAAAGCGAGTAAGCATTATTTCCCAGATGATAATAAAGGCCATTAATACCCTTTAAAAAAAGATGCTTTAATGCCTCCAAAACCTTTTCACGGTGATCTTCAACTTCTTTTTCAGGCTGCTGAGTATTGAAAATCAATTGTTCCGTGCTAAGGCTATTTGGCCATGCCTCTCCAAGAGAATCCAATATACTCAATACGATTAAATTATCAGTACTGATCGTTTCACCATTACCAGATATATGCGCATTCCTTGCAGTATCACCATCAAACATCATTCGCTGGAAATTACCCGCCCAGCTATAATCCACCAATTTCGTTAGATCAGGTTCAGCTAGCACCTCCCCCATTCTCGCCTGTGGCACAAGGATACTAAATCGTTGGGAACGATTAACGGCAAAGTCAAGATATTGCTGACGCAAATACGTAATATTCTTAGGGCAAATTGTTTGGTGTAATTCAGCTACACGTTCCCCATAATGAGCTGCCAACTCGGTAAAAGCTTGCGCATCACCAACGTACGCTAATCCAATACCCTGTATTTGAGAATAAAAATCGACAAAATAGCAAGGCTGATTCAATCCTTGCAAGTAATGTAGCCCAAAATCTACATCAGATTGTTTTTCAGCTTGTTCAATGAAGGATTTCAATGCTTGATTCTGAGGGTTATCAGGAGAGGTCCCAAGTGACAGGTAAGTCAACATAGCTCTTGCGCTTGACTGCGCCATGTTATCGTCAGTTGCAAGACTGCTATGCAATTGAACTGCATCACGCAGTATTTCCCCTGTTTTCCAGCCAGGATAAGTATTATAGCTATAGCAGATAATCCCTTGAGGCGTTAAATGCTTACAACAAAACTTCAGCAATGCCTCGCGCGTTTCACCACCAATCAGACTGAAAAGGCCATGGACGATAATGTAATCAAACGGTTCAAGTTCGCAAGTCATTAAAGATTGCAAATCAACCGAAAACAGCATGATATTGTTTAAATCAAGCTGCTTTATTAACGAATTACCTTTTTCAATAGATTCAGCATCTAAATCAACACCGATAGCTTGTGATTTAGGATTGGCCAACGCGAAAGGTAATAAATTACCACCATCCCGGCATCCAATCTCCAGTACTCGGGCATTTTCTGGGGCAGTGGTACGAATACCATATAAATGTGACGTTGCTTGCAGGTGGAAAGGGGCTGTGTAAGGAATGGGAGAAGTGATAGTGTGCGATAGTGACTTGTCAGTATCATCACTCGCGTTGGAATTATTTTCTACTAAAAATGATGTATCTGAGATGATCACAAGAGCATTCCTTCCATACTTTATGTAAATATAAAATTACATAAAGTATATAAGAAAACACCTTTACCAATCCCTAGAGCATCAAATTATAAGTCACTTATTTCATCGCTTAAGAAGTCATAACCAAAATGCCAGATTCGACTTCGCTTATATAAGCCTATATAAGAAGAAAAGCCAACCCTCTGGGTTGGCTTTAAATTGATTAATGCAAGTATGAAATCTGCAATTACTGCAACAGTTTTAGAACAGTCTGCGGAACCTGGTTAGCCTGTGCCAACACAGATGTACCAGCCTGCTGCAGAATCTGAGCACGGCTCATATTAGAAACTTCGGTCGCATAGTCAGCATCCTGGATACGGCTACGTGCAGTACTCAGGTTATTAATCGTGTTACTCAGGTTATTTATCGTAGATTCAAAACGGTTCAGAGTAGCACCGATATTCGCTTTAGCGGTGTTGATTTTCTGCAGTGCAGCATCAACAGAAGTGATCACAGAAGCAGCAGAGCTGGCGCTAGCTACGCTCAGGCCAGTTACAGACAGACCACTTGCACCTGTAGTTGCGTTAATCAACGCCACGCTGCTGATAGCGATAGAGTCGTTAGTACTGGTACCAGCACCGATCTGAATGTTCAGGCCAGTAGCATTCACACTACCATCAAGCAGTTTGATGTTGTTGAAGTTAGCGGTGTTTGCGATACGGTCGATTTCATTAACACGACGGTCAATTTCAGTCTGGATGGATGTACGGTCAACAGAACCGTTGGTATCGTTAGCAGCCTGAACTGCCAGTTCACGGATACGCTGCAAGTTGTTGTTGATTTCGTCCAGGTTACCTTCAGCAGTCTGCAGCAGAGATACGCCGTCGTTAGCGTTTTTAGATGCCTGAGTCAGACCACGAATCTGAGAGGTCATACCGTTGACGATACCAGAACCAGCAGCGTTATCTTTAGCGCTGTTGATAGCCAGACCAGAGGACAGACGCTCAATAGCAGTCTGCAGGGCAGATTGAGATTTGTTCAGGTTGGACTGGGCCAACAGCGACATACTGTTAGTATTAATGACTGCCATAATTATATTCCTTTCATCTCTATTAATGGGGATGGGCTGTTGCCCCCGGTGTCATCACCGTCACTAACTGTATCGACCAGAGCAAAACAATCTTTAGCTTTTTTTTGAAATTTTCGCAGACTCCGGCAAACCAAGCCTGGCAGCCGCTGCACAATTCTAGTCCATGATTAAAGGCAAACTACTGGTCTTGTAAGCATCCCGGTAAACCGAACCATTCACTTTTAGAGATCTTCCGACATACTGATTATGTCCCGTGGAGGAGATCGCCATGCGTAAAGCCCGATTTGCCGAACACCAGATCATCGCCGTTTTGAAGTCCGTTGAAGCCGGACGGACCGTCAAAGACGTTTGCCGCGAAGCGGGAATATCCGAGGCTTCGTATTACAATTGGAAAGCGAAGTTTGGCGGTATGGAAACCTCTGATATTAAAAAGATGAAAGATCTGGAGGACGAAAACCGGCGTCTGAAACAGATGTTTGCCGATCTGAGTCTGGAGTGCCGCGCACTCAAGGATGTTATTGAAAAAAAGCTTTAAAACCAGCGATAAAGCGTGAGCTCGTCAGTTATCTGACCGCACAGTTTGCGATGAGCATCCGCCAGGCATGCAGGACGTTATCGTTGAGCAGGACGGTCTATTTTTATCAGCCTGACACCCGGCGTGATGAGCCGGTCATTCAGGTATTGACTGAAATGGCGGAACGCTATCCGCGCTACGGCTTCAAGAAGTTGTTCCAGAAGTTACGCAGGCAGGGGCATGCATGGAACCATAAACGCGTTCATCGTATTTACTGCCTGTTAAAACTGAATTTTCGTCGTAAAGGAAAGCAACGTTTGCCCGTGCGTAACCCAGCACCGCTGGTGACGCCGGAAGCACTTAACCAGAGCTGGTCGATAGATTTTATGCATGATGCGCTGGTCTGCGGCAGGCGCTTTCGGACCTTTCATGTGGTAGATGACTTTAATCGCGAGGCTCTCGCGATAGAAATCGATCTGAATATCCCGGCGCAGCGGGTGGTCAGGGTATTGGACAGGATCGTGGCAAACCGTGGTTATCCGCTGAAACTGCGGATGGACAATGGCCCGGAGCTAATCTCACTGACGCTGGCACAGTGGGCAGAAGAGCATGGTGTAATGCTGGAATTTATCAAACCGGGAAAACCCACGCAAAATGCCTTTATCGAACGTTTTAACCGGACGTACCGGACAGAGATACTGGATTTTTATCTGTTCAGAACATTGAATGAAGCACGGGAAATCACAGAGCGCTGGCTGACGGAATACAACAGCGAGCGGCCTCATGAATCCCTGAATAACCTAACGCCGGAAGAATACCGGCTGATGACTGAAAAACCGGATATCTCAAAAATAGCATGGAACTAAAACAGGTGTGCTTACGGAGGCAGGCTGCTACTATTATTTAACATTGAAGAAGCCGGGCAGTTGAGTTTGCAGTCCATCCATGAAATGGAGAGTTCCCATGTGGAGAAATCACTCGCAGAGTTGCCACAACATTGACTGAGTAGGGCGAGCCGCCTCTGAGTGGAGAGTTTACTCACTTAGCCGCTTGCCCACTACCTGGCGTGGTGGAGAATCAGGTCACTCTACATTTGAATGATGGAAATCAGGACCAATAACGATTACGCTGAAATTTACATTACGCATATAAACTTTTCGGTTACAGTGCCGATAAGCTTATTGTTAATAACTTAAACCACTGAAGGTATGTGATCATGGCGACGACGGTTAGCAGTAATTCAGACATTATCTCATCGATAGGTATGAACCTCGGGTCAACTGTTAGTGGGCAATCGTTAGATTTGAGTAGTCTGCTCACTAAACTGGAAACCGTCGAAGAGCAGCGCTTGACACCTTATAAAGACAAACAAACTTCGCTAAGTGCACAGGCCACAGCCTATAGCACTGTCGAGGCTGCAATGAAAAGCTTGCAAAGTGCCACCAGTACCTTGCAGAATATGCAAAGCATTTCATCAACTGCCGTGACCAGCACTAACACAGCATTCAGCGCAACCCCAACAGATAGTACAGCCGTTGCCGGTTCGTACAGTATTTTTGTCAACAACCTCGCTCAGGCGCAGTCGCAAATATCAGGCCCGTTTAGCAGTGTGTCAACAGCGCTAGTATCAGGTGGCACCTCAAGCACTAGCAGCACGATCACGATTTCACAGCCTAGCCAATCGAAACCGCTGACTATTACATTGACTGATGACAAAACATCCTTAAATGATATCCGCGATGCGATTAACAATGCAGGCGGTAGCGTCAACGCTAGCATTGTTAATAATGGTACCAGCAACTATCTGATGCTGACGGCAAAAGATACAGGCACACAGTCCGCGATGACCATTTCAGTGAGTGGCTCACTTTCCAGCTCATTGGGCAGCTTAACCGAGCAGGTTGCAGCCAAGGATGCATCATTCACGTTCAACAATATGCCAATAACCAGTCAGAGCAATACCGTAACGACCGCTATCAATGGTGTAACGCTAAACCTTAAGTCCGCATCCGCCGTAGGTTCTACACCTGAAACCTTGACAATAGACACGGATATCTCTAAAACCAAAAAAGCGGTTCAGGACTGGGTGACATCCTATAATAACGTTCTGGATGTCATACAAACACAAACTAAATTCGATGCGCAGTCAACGAAAAATGGTGCGCTGGCCAATGATGGCACCATTCGTACCGTTCAGCGACAATTACAAAGTCTGATGACCAATTTTCAGAGCGGGAGTGGTGCTTTGCACATTATGCCTGATCTGGGAATTACTCAAGACCCATCCACCGGTAAACTGGTTATAAGTGATCGTGGTAATGCAACTCTTGAAAAGGCACTAAAAACCAACGCCAGTGGTGTAGCGGCCTTTTTCACTGGTGACGGTTCTACTACCGGATTCGCTACTCAAGCAGGAACTTACCTGAGTAAAACATTAGACTCAAAAGATGGCTTGCTCAAATCAGCTCAGGCAAGTATCGAGACAAGTCAGCAAAACATTGACAAACGGCTTACCAGTATTCAAGCCAGTATTGACTCCACCATGGCACGTTATAAGACTCAATTTACCCAGCTTAACACCATGTTATCTAAAATGTCGTCAACCAGTACTTACCTGACGCAGCAGTTTAATAAAAACAATAGCTCCAGCTAATTAAATTAAGAGGTATATGACATGCTATGCGTTAAGGCCATCATATACCTCCGAATATTACAGCCTTTATTATTTATTGTTAATCGGTTATCCAACGCATGGTCATGTATAGAAAGAATGTCAGTCAGGCATATGCTCAGGTAAGTGTGGAAAGTGCCGTTATGAGCGCTAGCCCTCATCAGTTGATCGTCATGCTGTTTGACGGTGCCAAGAGTGCGCTTATCCGGGCAAGAATTCTTCTTGAACAGAATGACATTGTCGGCAAAGGGAATGCCTTATCCAAAGCGATTGATCTTATCAGCAATGGCCTAAAGCTTGGATTAGATATGGAAAAAGGCGGCGAGCTGGCAGAGAATCTGGCCGATCTTTACGATTACATGGTGCGTCGGTTATTGCACGCAAACATTAACAACGATTTGCAGGCAATTATAGAAGTTGAATCTCTCCTTGATAATATTGCGGATGCTTGGAAACAAATTGGGCCTGGTCATCAACCAACGACGGAAGCGCGCTAATGGAAAATCTCTCTCCATTACTAACTGAGTATCAGGGGCTGCTCTCACTCATCCGAAACATCAAAACCATGGCCCTCAATGGATTATGGGATGATGTTGTTGAGCAAGAAATCATTTATATTCAATCGATAGAGAGAATCAGCCAGATTACGGTTCCAGCCAATATTCCCAGCACTGTGCAGTTGCAGTTTCGTCAACTTCTTCAGGATATACTGGATACGGAAGCTCAGGTGAAAAAACTTTTACAAAACAGAATGGAAGAACTGACAATATTAATGCAGCAGTCCCAAAACCAGAAATCAGTTAATAACGTATACGCCGAGTTTTCCAACGATATACTTCCAGGAAAGCCACAGCCTTGATTGGCAATGTGTTGACTCCGACTCCATGAACCTTTCAGAAGAGCTGGCTCATTGATACTACGTGTGAGTTCTGCTTACCTTAAAATCAGGGTGAATAACTATTAGCAATTCACCCTAAAAACAACAATAACTATAAATAACATTAGTTTACCCAAGAAAACAGTTCAAACCTCAGCATAAATAAAAAGCGTTGGTTCTCAGGGTAAGGTTAATAATTATGAGCCTTGTGCCGCGGCAACCGAACGGCTCCTTGGGAGCTTGCTCAAGTCAGTAACCGAGATCAAACAAAGCGGCCAACGATCCAGTATGTGAAGTATAACGGGTATATACGACTTACAAAGATAATCGCACTGTGCTCTATCTACGATTATATGGTCATATTCATTACTTCTTGATAGGCTGACACCAGTTTATTCCGAACCTGAACACCCATTTGCAAAGCAATGGATGCTTTTTGGTTGTCGACCATGACATCATTTAGGGCGACGCCTGGTGTACCTAACGTAAACGCCTCAGCCTGTGTTTGAGCCTTCGTCCGTGTTTCGTTGATTTTATCAAGCGCGAGCTTTAACTCATTGGCAAAACCAGACTGCGACGCCACATTGGAATCGAACCCACCGGCGGCTGCTTTGGTTGCAGTAACGTGCATCTGCTGCAACACTGCATCGATACCCTGAATAGACATGCCTGATTCCTCAACTAAAGATATGCTAACGAGATAAAAACCAATAATAATCAGATATATATATAAAAAGACGCAGAATTTACACAGGTTATTTTACATACATATCTTTATAGGCTTAATAAGCTACCATATCCATAAGGCAATAAATCGTATAAATGACATTAAAAATGCTAGCTTATCGACCCATCAATTTTTGCGTAACGGAAAATAATGACATGCCGGTAAATGTAGGTGATGAGTTTTTATGATTGCGCAATCAGGGAGTTCTGTTTTGTTACGTTACAACGTTATCAATATCGTTCAGCAACCAGGCAGAGATAGAGTATGAACGCCTTAACATCCGGAGCCGCTACCGGCGGGAAAAGCTTTGGTGAAATACTCAACCGTTTGCGTGCCAACCCTAAAATCCCTTTATTGATTGCTGCCGCAGCGACTATTGCGATTATTGTTGCCTTGTCATTGTGGGCACGTGGTCCTGACTATCGCGTACTTTACACTAATCTGAACGAACGCGATGGTGGTAGCATTGTCTCCGAACTGAGCAAAATGAATATCCCCTACCGCTTTACGGAAAGCGGCGCGGCTATTATGATCCCGGCAGACAAAGTCTATGAAACCCGATTAAAACTGGCGCAGCAAGGTTTACCAAAAGGTGGCGCAGTAGGCTTTGAGCTGCTAGACCAGGAAAAATTCGGTATCAGCCAGTTTAGCGAGCAAATTAACTACCAACGCGCGCTGGAAGGCGAACTGGCGAGAACAATGGAAACGCTGGGTCCTATCCAGAATGCACGTGTTCATCTTGCCATTCCCAAACCATCGTTATTTGTGCGTGAGCAGAAATCCCCATCTGCAGCAGTCACTGTTACTCTACAACCCGGCAGAGCGTTGGATGACGGACAGATTAGTGCCATTACTTATCTGGTTTCCAGCAGCGTAGCAGGTCTTCCTGCCGACAAAGTAACCGTGGTTGATCAGACCGGCAAACTGTTGACCCAGAACGATAGCTCTGGACGCGATCTCAATGCCGCTCAATTGAAGTATGCTAATGAGGTCGAAAACAATTACCAGCGCCGTATTGAAGCGATTCTGGTACCGGTAGTCGGTTCTGGTAATGTACATGCACAGGTCACTGCCCAAATCGATTTCGCCAATCGAGAACAGACTGATGAACAATACCAACCGAATCAAGCTCCCAATCAATCTGCCGTGCGATCTCAGCAAACCAGCCAGAGCGATCAACGCGGTGGGGCTAACGTAGGTGGTGTGCCCGGTGCACTTTCTAATACACCGACGCCGGCGCCCACCGCACCTATTTCAACTCCGCCGGCAAATAATACTAATAATCAAAATAATGCAACTACGGCAGGAGCCAATACTCAAACATCGGGCAACAGCTCAGCCAATCAGACTTACAACAGTCGGCATGATCAAACGATTAACTATGAAGTTGATCGCACAATCCGTCATACCAAACAAAGCACTGGAAATGTTCAGCGCCTGTCTGTCGCTGTGGTAGTTAATTACACACAGGGTGAAGATGGTAAACCGGCTGCGCTCAGCGACGAACAGTTGAAAAAGATAGAAGCATTGGTGCGTGAAGCGATGGGCTTCTCCGGTGATCGCGGCGACTCGCTGAATGTGGTCAATACACCATTTACCGTTACAGATACCACTTCTGGTGAACTGCCCTTCTGGAAGAAACAGGCATTCTTTGATCTGCTGGTTGAAATGGGCCGCTGGTTGCTGGTGCTAATTGTTGGCTGGATTCTATATCGTAAGCTGGTACGTCCGCAGTTGCAGAAACGCATTCAGATACAAGAAGCCGCCGAGGCTGCTGCAGCTCTGCGTGGTCAGGATTCGGATGTATCTGTCTCGATTAGTGCGATGGAAGAAGAAATGCACAGGAAATCCGAACAGCGCGCCCATGCAGAAATGCACAGCCAGCGTATCCGTGAACTGGCCGACAACGATCCTCGTGTTTTCGCACTGGTAATCCGTCACTGGATGAGTAACGAACTATGAGTCTGACAGGTACAGAAAAAAGCGCCGTCTTATTGATGACTATTGGCGAAGACCGTGCGGCAGAAGTTTTTACGCACCTTTCAACGCGTGAGGTTCAGCATCTCAGTACTGCGATGGCCAATATGAAGCAGGTCTCTCAGTCGGAGTTGTTGGAAGTTTTACGTGAATTTGATGTTGAAGCTGAGCAGTATGCAGCACTGGGTGTAAACGCCGGTGACTACCTCCGCTCTGTGCTGGTCAAAGCATTGGGTGAAGAACGTGCCTCCAGCCTGCTGGAAGATATCCTTGAAAGCAAGGAAACCTCTTCTGGCATGGAAACGCTCAACTTCATGGAGCCACAAAGTGCTGCCGATCTTATCCGTGATGAACACCCGCAGATTATCGCCACCATTCTGGTGCACCTTAAACGTGCGCAGGCAGCGGATATTCTGGCCTATTTCGATGAACGTATGCGCAATGACGTCATGCTGCGTATTGCTACCTTCGGTGGGGTACAGCCATCCGCATTGGCGGAACTGACTGAAGTCCTTAACGGACTGTTGGATGGTCAAAATCTCAAACGCAGCAAGATGGGAGGTGTTCGTACTGCGGCAGAGATCATCAACTTGATGAAAACGCAGCACGAAGAAGCGGTTATCGATGCAGTACGCGAGTTCGATGGCGAACTGGCACAGAAAATTATCGATGAAATGTTCCTGTTCGAAAACTTGGTGGAAGTGGACGACCGCAGTATCCAGCGCTTGCTGCAGGAAGTGGAATCCGAGTCTCTGCTGATCGCACTGAAAGGGGCAGATCAGCCGCTACGCGAGAAATTCCTGCGCAACATGTCGCAACGTGCGGCAGAAATTCTGCGCGACGATCTGGCAACTCGTGGCCCGGTACGTATGTCTCAGGTGGAAAACGAACAGAAAGCCATTTTGCTCATTGTACGTCGTTTGGCAGACAGCGGCGAAATGATTATCGGTGGTGGCGATGACGCGTTTGTCTAATTCTTCCAGCGATCTTGACTGGCAGCCTTGGAAGTTGGATGACCTGTCCTCTCCTACGTCCGCGGTTAAGGACGTAGTGGTTCCGGTCTCATCTTCCACTGTCGCCGCGCCGCTACAGCCACAAGACGACAACGGTTTCTTTGCCATGTCTGATTTTCAGCAACCACAAGATGACCTGGCTACGCTACGTGAACAGGTGCTGCAACAGGCGCGCGAAACCGGATTTGCTGAAGGTAAACAGCAGGGGTATGCCGCTGGCTATCAGGATGGGCTTCAGGCTGGGACACAACAAGGTTTACAAGATGCAGCGCAACAGCAGCAACCCGTTATTGCCCAGATGCAGCAAATGGTCAATGAGTTTCAGCAAACACTGGATGCACTCGACAGCGTGATTGTTTCTCGGATGATGCAACTGGCCTTAACGGCTGCCAGACAGGTTATTGGTCAGGCACCCGTTTGTGATGGTACTGCTTTGATGGGGCAAATACAGCAGTTAATTCAACAAGAACCGATGTTCAGTGGCAAACCACAGTTGCGAGTACATCCAGCAGATCTGGCGTTGGTAGAACAGCATCTTGGCCCTACTCTCAGTCTGCACGGCTGGCGATTACTGGCCGATAATCAGCTGCATCCAGGCGGTTGCAAAGTGAGTGCCGAAGAAGGAGATCTTGATGCTAGCATAGCCACACGCTGGCATGAACTTTGCCGACTGGCCGCACCAGGAGAGCTGTGATGACTGTGCGTCTATCCCGTTGGCTCAACTCCATTGATGCGTTTGAAAAACGTATCGCTAATACACCCTCGATACGTCGCTATGGACGACTGACGCGGGCAACGGGATTGGTGCTTGAAGCAACAGGCCTGCATATGCCATTAGGTTCAACCTGTTTGATTGAACGACAGAGTGGTAACAATCAGTTTGACGAAGTAGAAAGCGAAGTTGTCGGCTTTAACGGTCAAAAACTCTTCCTGATGCCACTTGAAGAAGTTGAAGGCATCATACCAGGAGCTCGCGTTTATGAGCGCGTCGGCCTTTCCGGCAGCAGTCAAGGTAAGCAGCTACCGTTAGGCCCCGCATTGTTGGGCCGCGTATTGGATGGCAGTGCAAAACCACTGGATGGTTTGCCAGCACCTGATACCGGCTACAGCGCCCCCTTAGTAACAGCACCTTTTAATCCTCTACAGCGTACACCGATTGAGTACGTGTTGGATGTTGGCGTTCGTGCTATCAATGCATTAATGACTGTTGGCCGAGGCCAGCGTATGGGTCTTTTCGCCGGCTCCGGTGTAGGTAAAAGTGTGTTGCTTGGAATGATGGCCCGCTATACTCAAGCCGATGTGATCGTAGTCGGTCTGATCGGGGAACGTGGCCGTGAAGTCAAAGACTTCATTGAAAACATTCTCGGCACTGAGGGACTCGCCCGCTCAGTGGTAATCGCTGCCCCGGCAGATGTTTCTCCCCTGTTACGTATGCAGGGCGCAGCTTATGCTACACGCATCGCAGAAGATTTCCGTGACCGAGGGCATCATGTATTGTTAATTATGGATTCGCTGACGCGTTACGCGATGGCCCAGCGTGAAATAGCACTGGCTATTGGCGAACCGCCAGCAACCAAAGGTTATCCACCTTCAGTTTTCGCTAAACTGCCTGCACTGGTAGAGCGCGCAGGCAATGGTATTTCTGGTGGTGGTTCAATAACGGCATTTTATACAGTGTTGACTGAAGGCGACGACCAGCAAGATCCAATTGCTGATGCAGCCCGCGCTATTCTGGACGGTCATATTGTGTTATCACGTCAGTTAGCAGAGTCTGGGCACTATCCGGCTATTGATATTGAAGCTTCGATCAGTCGTGCAATGACGGCGTTGATAAATGAAGACCATTATTCTGCGGTAAGACAATTCAAACAGTCGCTATCCAGCTACCAACGTAATCGCGACTTGATTAATGTTGGTGCCTATGCCGCCGGCAGCGATCCGCTGCTTGATAGGGCTATACAACTGTATCCGCATATGCAGCACTTTTTGCAGCAGGGAATGTTTGAGCGAAGCTCATTTGAAGAAGCCTGTCAGGCACTGAATAACATTTTCCCGTATAATCGATAGGAGGGCAGATGAAAACTCAGTCAACCTTCGTTATGCTGCGTGATTTAGCCCAAAAAGAGGCCGATGCTGCGACAACGCATCTGGGACATATACAAAAGGCCTATTTACATGCTGAACAGCAACTGAATATGTTGTTAGGTTATCACGATGATTATCGTCAGCGACTCAATGACTCCATGACCGAAGGCATGGCAAATACTTCCTGGCAGAATTATCAGCAATTTATTTTGACTCTGGAAAAGGCGATTGAGCAGCATCAGCATCAGTTATTGAATTGGTCCTCACGCTTAAATCAGGCAATCAAAGCCTGGCAAGAAAAGCAGCAGAGATTAAATGCATTTAGTACGTTACAGCAACGTGAGCAGACCAAGATGCTGGCACACGAAAATCGTCAGGAACAGAAGCGGATGGATGAGTTCGCCCAACGTGCATCAATGAGGAAAACATAATTATGAACTTGCCGGCAATGACTATCACTACTACGACTGATGCAAGCACAATTGCGCCGCAGGCTAATTCCTTACTTGCACAATTGGGCAAAGACCAACTGCCGGAAAATTTTGTGCAGTTGCTCACTCAGAAACTATCCACAACGCAAGCTACCAAGAAAGCAGTTCTTAGCGATCAGGAACGTGCTGAATTCAAAGATGCACTGGCCAAAGGCGGTATTGAAGCCAATAGTGATGAACTGAATGCTATCCTAAGTGCCTTGACCAAAGGAACGCTTACACTAACCGATCTACAATCCGGCAATTCTCTTGAATCATTGCTGGAAAAGGCTCAACAAAAAGACAGTGCAAGTGTAAAAGACGAAAAAACATCTGATGCCGATGCGCTGGCTATACAAGCATTGTTTGCAATGATTCCGGTACAGACTACCACTCAAACAAAATTAGCCTCTGAAGGTAGTCATCTTCCCCAAAACTTGCCTGGTGCACTGGACGGATTGAAAAGCGATAAAATCGGCAACAATGTGTTAAGTTCGTTACTGAATTCAGCAAAAACTGGTGATTCATCACAAGGCAACTTTACGCTGAATTCGTCCACAACGACGCATAGCACTTTAGCATCCTCGCTGACTTCAATGGGTGTAGAAACTGCAGCAGCCAAAAATACCGATTTGCACGCAGCTGAAACGGGTTATGATCAATTCAGAGATAACGCTCTGCTGGCGTCGCGCAAAGAAGACAGTGCCAGCAATCCAACAGCGGCATCCGCTCCAACTGATGCAATCACTAATTCATCATTACAGGCATTGTCGTCACTGTTTTCCAGTAACGCGACGCCAGCTCAGCCAGCGGCACAGCACGTAACCAGTCAGCTCAATGCACCTATGGGTACCCAGCAATGGAATGATGCATTAGGTCAACAAGTCGTCATGTTTGCCCGTAATGGACAGCAAACAGCTGAACTTAAGCTTCACCCTGAAGAACTGGGTTCGCTGCATATCATGCTAAAAATCGAAGATAATCAGGCGCAGATTCACATGATTTCGGGTAACAGTCAGGTACGTTCTGCACTGGAGTCTGCACTACCCCACCTGCGTAGTGCGATGGCCGATAATGGCATCAATCTGGGACAGAGCAGCGTAGGCTCAGACGCCGGCAGTTGGCAGCAATCACAGCAGCAAGTGGCAAGCAATGCAAATGGTAATGGCAGCGGCAACGCTTCATCTTACCAGCAGCAATTTGGTCAGTCCGAACGTATTGCCACTGAAACTGAAGTACTGGCAGTACCCACGCAACTGCAATCCATGGTAACAGGGCTTAATGGCGTCGATATCTTTGCCTAATAAAGAAGTTAACGCTTTTTTTATTGTTTATTCATTGTATTGAAGCGATGAATAGGCGGGATAATCATGATATCACGCATTTATCTCATGGCTAACTTTGTCATTAGATACTGATAAATAACAGGATATATCATTGGCTACGTCTAATAAGAAAGCCCAGTCAGGCGGTAAGAAGCGCTCCCTCTGGCTGATACTCTTGATTGTTATAGCCCTGGCAGCCACTGCTGCTGCAGGTGCTGGCTGGTGGTTCTTGAATCATAAGAAAGCCGAAACGGTGTCCAGCGAGCCACCTCCGCCGCCTGCGCCGGTATTCATGCCTTTGGATACATTCACCGTTAACCTGTTGTCTGCAGATAATAATCCGGATAGGGTGTTGTATGTGGGTATTACCCTACGACTGCCGGATGAAGCGACCCGTACGCGCCTGACCAACTATCTGCCAGAAATTCGAAGTCGTTTGATTATGTTGTTTTCTCGTCAGAGTTCGTCTGTTCTGGCAACGGAACAAGGCAAGCAAAAGCTGGTTGAAGAAATCAAGCAGGTATTAAGCCCACCGCTGGTTCCCGGACAACCTAATCAGGTAGTCAGCGATGTCCTGTTCACTGCTTTCATTTTGCGGTAATCACTATGGGTGACAGCATTCTTTCACAGGCAGAGATTGATGCTCTGCTAAACGGTGACAGTGGCGATAGTAGCGCTGATGCCAGCAACGCTGCTTCGCAGAAAGACGGGGATGTTAAACCCTACGATCCCAATACACAGCGACGTGTCATTCGTGAGCGGTTGCAGGCACTCGAGATCATCAACGAGCGTTTTGCACGTCAGTTTCGTATGGGGCTGTTCAACCTGCTTCGCCGTAGTCCGGATATCACTGTTGGTGCAATCAAGATTCAGCCGTATCATGAGTTTGCGCGTAACCTGCCGGTTCCAACTAACCTCAATTTGATACATCTGAAACCATTGCGCGGTACCGCACTGTTCGTGTTTTCACCCAGTCTGGTTTTTATTGCCGTGGACAACCTGTTCGGCGGTGATGGTCGCTTTCCTACCAAGGTTGAAGGCCGCGAATTTACGCACACCGAGCAACGTGTTGTGCGTCGAATGCTAAAACTGGCACTTGAAGCCTACAGCGACGCTTGGAACGCAATTTACAAGCTTGATGTGGAATACGTGCGTTCAGAAATGCAGGTGAAATTCACCAACATCACTACATCACCGAATGATATCGTGGTGACAACACCTTTCCATTTGGAAATCGGGACATTGACTGGTGAGTTCAGCATTTGCATCCCATTCTCCATGATTGAACCTTTACGCGAATTACTGGCCAACCCGCCACTTGAAAATTCACAGCAGGAAGACCAGCATTGGCGTGAAACATTGGCAAAACAAGTGCAGCATTCAGAGCTGGAGCTAGTTGCCAACTTTGTTGATATTCCGGTTCGACTGTCAAAGGTTTTGAAACTCAAACCCGGAGATATTTTGCCGATTGATAAACCTGAACGCCTGGTGGCCCATGTTGACGGCGTACCTGTGTTGACATGTCAATACGGTACTCTAGATGGTCAGTATGCCTTGCGTGTTGAACACTTGATTAACCCCATTTTAAATTCTCTGAATAACGAGGAACCGCTCAATGAGTGACATCAAGAAACCGTCCGAAGAAACGGATTCCGTGGACGATCTGTGGGCTGATGCATTTAACGAGCAGCAGTCGGCAGAAAAAAGCACGCAAAGCAGTACCGAAGGTATCTTCAAAAACTTTGATGTACAAGACACTCAAGGTTCAATGCAAGATATTGATCTTATTCTAGATATCCCGGTTAAGCTAACTGTGGAGCTAGGCCGTACTAAAATGACTATTAAAGAACTGCTACGTTTGTCGCAGGGTTCCGTAGTAGCATTGGATGGCCTTGCAGGTGAACCTCTGGATATAATGATTAACGGATATCTGATTGCTCAGGGTGAAGTGGTTGTTGTCTCCGACAAGTATGGTGTGCGCATTACCGATATTATTACACCATCAGAACGTATGCGCAGGTTAGGCCGGTAATGGCACAAGCCACACAGCAAGCCGTCTCCACGATTCAGCAGCCGCCTATGGCTGCTGAATCCGTTATTTCTGGTGGTGTTCTATTGTCACAAATTGGTACCGCCTTGTGTGGCGTCTTGCTGCTGATATTGCTAGTAGCCTGGCTATTACGAAAACTGGGTATTGCCCCACAAATAAAAAGTAGTAATGTCATTAAAACGGTATCAGCGTGTCCGGTCGGGCAGCGCGAGCGTATTGTGATCGTGGAAATTGATGATACCTGGCTCGTATTAGGGGTGACGGCACAACAGATAACCCATCTGCACACTCTCCCCGCGCGCCCTGTTGGCAATGCTGAATCGGCAGAAAAACTTGCGCCAGCCGATTTTCTTCAGTTTCTAAAGAAAGCGACCAAACGTCCGGAAAAAACCGAATGAGTACCCCTCTGCGTTCAACCTCTTTATCTGCATGGTTCCGTCTGCTTCGCTACCCTGTAGTTCTCGTTCTATTATTGATTACGCCTCACGCACTGGCGCAATTGCCAAGTATTGTCAGTCAACCGTTGGCCAACGGTGGGCAGAGCTGGTCGTTACCCATTCAGACACTAGTCTTCATCACTTCGCTGAGTTTTATTCCAGCAGTATTACTGATGATGACCTGTTTTACCCGCATAATCATTGTGCTGAGTCTGCTGCGTAACGCCTTGGGTACGCCCACGGCTCCACCTAATCAGGTACTGCTGGGATTAAGCCTGTTCCTGACTTTTTTCATAATGTCTCCTGTACTTAACCGCATTTATGATGAGGCTTATCGCCCATTCAGTGAGGATAAAATTAGTATGGAAGTGGCTGTTGATAAAGGAGCTCAGCCACTGCGTGAATTTATGCTACGACAAACTCGGGAAGCAGACTTGGCTCTGTTTACCCGGTTGGCGAAAATTCCTTCACTGCAAGGTCCTGAAGCTGTGCCAATGAGGGTGCTGGTACCAGCTTATGTTACCAGCGAACTGAAAACCGCCTTTCAGATTGGTTTTACGATTTTTATTCCTTTCCTGTTGATCGATCTGGTTGTAGCAAGCGTGCTGATGGCGCTGGGTATGATGATGGTTCCCCCAGCAACTATCTCGCTACCATTCAAGTTGATGCTTTTCGTGCTGGTCGACGGATGGCAATTGTTGCTAGGGTCGTTAGCCCAGAGTTTCTATACTTAGTCGGTACGAATATCGTCACCACATCAGAGGAACGCCTCTATGACTCCTGAATCTGTCATGGCTTTAGGCTATGAAGCAATGAAAATAGCGCTGATGCTGGCAGGCCCTCCCCTTGTCGCCGCACTGGTCAGTGGTTTGATTATCAGCCTGCTTCAAGCAGCCACACAAATTAACGAAATGACCCTGTCATTCATTCCCAAGGTGCTAACGGTATTCTTCACACTGGTAGTTGCCGGCCCTTGGATGCTTGGTGTCATTCTTGACTATATGCGTACGATGTTCAGCCAATTTCCCAATATGATTGGATAGATATGGTCACCCTCAACAGTATCGACATGATTGGTTGGTTCAGCCAGTTTTTCTGGCCACTGGTCAGAATACTGGCACTGATTAGCACTGCGCCAATCTTTAGCGAACGCGCTATTACGCGCAGAGTAAAGATTGGCTTGGGAATACTGATTACCATCGTCATTACCCCAGGCATCCCGCCTACCTCAATTCCCATTTTTTCTGCGGCCGGTATCTGGATGCTGTTTCAGCAAATATTGATAGGAGTAATGCTGGGTTTCACCATGCAGCTGGCATTTGCTGCAGTTCGACTGGCTGGCGAAGTTATCGGCCTGCAAATGGGCCTTTCGTTCGCTACGTTCTTTGATCCTAGTGGTGGTCCTAATATGCCGGTTATTGCCAGATTCATGAATCTCCTGGCACTATTACTTTTTCTGACTATGAACGGGCATCTCTGGCTAATTTCACTGCTGGTTGACAGTTTTCATACGATCCCTATCGGCGCAGAACCTGTCAGCAGCAACATGTTTGTGGCTCTGGCTGGAGCAGGAGGCAAAATCTTTTCTAATGGGCTAATGCTTGCTATGCCGCTTATCACATTATTGTTGGCCATTAATATGGCGCTCGGATTATTAAGCCGGCTCGCACCGCAGTTGACCATCTTTGCTATCGGTTTTCCCATTACTCTTTTTGCTGGGATCATTACCGTAGGTTTCCTGATCTTCCTCATCTCGCCTTACACCGAAAAACTGTTTGGCGAAACCTATGACCTGCTGGCTGATTTACTAAGTCGCTTTTTAGGATAATAACTATTCTCTGAACTTATTCTGCTCATAATGTATGCATCGCTGACCTGCTC
>NZ_JAAVXH010000078.1:0-82583 GCF_012273755.1 Dickeya sp. CFBP 2040 | reverse complement strand
AAACATCGCTCAGGTTAAGTATCGACGGTTTTATTTTGCTGTTATCTTTCGATATTCCTGCCGTAATACGCCTTTTGAGTCATTATGATGCTATTTTCCCGTTGGCTACCGTTGATCTCGATCAAGTAAGCCCCAACGAGCCACAATGACTTATTTAAAATGGCAGTTTCCTGATGTTACCCAGCCTATTTCACGTTGCCGCTTTTTATGGATCTCACCCATTTTCGGATGTCAGTATCTGGATGCACTGTATGAGTGCACTAAAGGCGCGTTGTTTACTTTGCACTGACGAGCCGGTGCAAGTGGAATTATTTTGGCGGTATGGAATAGTTCATCATTACTGAGATAGAAGGTAGCTGATAATCATTCACCTTTCATATCAGCCACATTACGTGTTTGGAATATTGCTGGTTTGCTCACAATACTGGCGCGACGATTTTCCCCGTAAACGTTAGCCAGATTTGTAATTATTGACGCACTCTTGGCAGATTGTGGTTAATCTTTGCGAACCCAATGCATGAACAGGTTAATATAGCGGAATAATAGTACCAGCTCGGAGCGCGACATGAGTAAAAAAAAGACACCGCTGAAATTAGGCACATCGATCATTCTCATGGTGTCGGCGGTGATTGGCTCCGTACTGTTGGTGGTTTATGCACTGTTATTTTTTCGCATTACTGAGCTGACTGAATCGCATCTCAAGGAGAAAGCCTTTGCGATTGCCCGCACTGTCGCTAATTCGCCGATAGTGGTGGATGAACTGAAAGGTATTGGTGATCCGATGCTGGTGCAGCGTTTTTCCGAGAGCGTGAAAAGCCGTAACCACCTGCTGTTTGTGATCGTTACCGATATGCAAGGCATCCGTCATTCTCATCCGGAGCCGGAGCTGATAGGCCGCCACTTTATTGGCGACGACCTCTATCCGGCGTTGCTGGGGCTGGAAAATACGGCGATAAATCGTGGCGTGTTGGACCCGGCGCTGCGCGTGTTCACACCGATTTTTGACGAAAACCACCGCCAGCTTGGCGTGGTCGCGGTTGGGATTTCGCTCTCCAGCGTGCAGTCGGTTATTGATGAAAACCGTTGGATCATTCCCTGGACTATCTTGTTCGGTGCGCTGGTCGGTCTGCTGGGCACCTATTTTCTGGTGAAAACCCTCAAACGCATCATGCTGGGTTTTGAGCCGTTTGAAATTTCCAATCTATTCGAGCAACGCAACGCCATGCTCAAACAAATCAAGGAAGGGGTGATCGCCGTCGATACCGACCTGCGTGTCACCATCATTAATGACGAAGCCCGGCGGCTGTTTAGTCAGCATGGCTCCGGCGAAACGCTGGCTATCGGCAGTACCATCAGCCGCTGGCCTGCGCTGATGAATCTGGAGAAGGTGCTGGAGTCAGGCGCGGCGCGGCAGGATGAGGAAATCAACTTCAACGGCAACCTGTTGCTGATCAACACCGTACCGGTCGTCGTGCAGGGGGATATTATCGGCGCTATCGCCACCTTTCGTGATAAAACGGAAGTCAGTCAACTGCTGCAACGCCTGACCGGGATGTCGTACTACGCTGATGCCTTGCGTGCCCAGTCGCATGAATTCATGAACAAGCTGCATGTCATTCTTGGCATGTTGCATTTGAAATATTACCCACAGCTGGAAGAATATATTTTAAAAACCGCCAATAATTATCAGGCGGAAATCGGTTCGATTATTCGTAAAGTAAAATCGCCGGTGATTGCCGGGTTTCTGTTGGGTAAAATCAATCGGGCACGGGATTTGGGTGTTACGTTGTCGATTAGCGAAGACAGCTTGTTGCCGGATACCGACGATTCTCAGGCCACCAATGAACTCATTACCGTATTGGGGAACCTGATCGAAAACGCGATGGATGCGTTGTCCGGTCTGGAAAACCGTGAGATTACCGTGACTTTCCATCATCAGGACGGGCAGTTGCACTGCACGGTAAGCGATGACGGACCCGGCATTGCGCCGGATATTCAGCAGCGCATTTACCAGGAGGGATTTTCTACCAAAGGCTCCGGGCGCGGCATCGGACTGTATCTCACCCGCCAGAGTCTGGAGAAAATCGGCGGTACGATAGATTTTGAATCCGAACCGGATGTTTACACCCAGTTTTTTGTGAATATTCCGTATCAGGCAAGACAGTTTGACCATGATTAAGGCAGTTTAACCATGATAAATGTACTGATCGTCGATGACGACGCCATGGTGGCGGAGTTGAATAAGTGTTATCTGAATCAGATTTCCGGGTTTAGCTGCTATGCGACGGTGCCGACGCTGCAGCAGGCGCGAAATTTGCTGATGCAGCCGGACTGCGAGATTGATCTGGTGCTGCTGGATATTTATATGCAGCAGGATAACGGTCTGGATTTGCTGCCTACCATCCGTGAATTTAGCGAACACACGGATGTCATTATCATTTCGTCGGCCAGCGATGTGTATACCATCAAAAAAGCGTTGCACTACGGCGTGGTGGATTACCTGATCAAACCGTTCCAGTTTGCGCGTTTCGAGCAGGCGCTGACCGCTTATCGGGAAGAAGCCAATCTGCTCAAGCATCGTGAGTTTGTGGCGCAATCGGACATCGATAACCTGATTCGCCGTACCAGCGGTACACCGACGGTGGAACGCAAGAAATTGCCGAAAGGGTTAACCAGCCTGACGTTGCGCACCGTCTGTGAGTGGATCGAAGGTAATCAGGGGGCTGAGTTTTCCACCGAAATGTTGGCGAATGCGATTGGCATTTCCCGCGTATCATGTCGTAAATATTTGATCTATCTGGCTGATACCGGCATTCTCGACACCAACATTCTCTACGGTTCCACTGGTCGCCCGGTTTATCTGTACCGGCTGATGCCGGAAAAGCAGGACGCATTGCGCCAATACTGCGAATAACGTCCAATAACATCAAAACGACAAAGCCACGAACGACGTGGCTTTTTTACTGGACGCATAAAACGAAAAAGGCCACGGAATCCGTGGCCTGTGGTATGGCAATCAGTGGACTTGATTACACCAGCCAGCCCAGCAATAGGGTGGCGGCGATCACGGTAGAAGCACCGCCGATACGGGTGGCGATTTGCGCGAACGGCATCAGCGACATACGGTTGGATGCTGACAAGATAGCCACGTCACCCGTGCCGCCCAGGCCGCTGTGGCAGCTGGTCACGATGGACGCTTCGACCGGATACATCTTCAGATAGGGCGCGATGAAGAAGCTGATCAGTGCCATTGAAAGCACCACGGAACCGCACACCACCACATAGCCGACGGAGAACACGGCTACTACGCTTTCCAGCGGTACATACAGCATACCCAGACCGATCATCAGCGGCCACACCAGCGAACTGGACACGAACTTATAGAAGCTATTAGCGCCGGTTTCCATGCTGGACGGGATGATACGACCGTATTTGCACAATACGGCGATCAGAATCATCAGCACTGGGCCGGGGATATGCAGCACTTTTTCAAACAACCCGCCGACGATGAAAAAGGTACAGATCAGCAGCAGGCCACCGCCCATCAGGTGGAAATCCACCGTTTTCGGCGCGTCTTTCACTGCAAACAACGCATTATCAGCTGCGTTGCGCACCAGATTACCATTACCGTTCAGATCACTGCGCCATACGCCGATACGGGCCAGCACACCAGCGCAAATGATGGCGAAAATATTGCCAACTACGGCGGCAGGTGCCAGTTGGGCGACGTACACATCCGGTGCCTGGCCGAGGATGGCGGAATAAGCCAGCGACAGCGGCAGGATGCCTTCGCCGATACCACCACCGATGATCGGCACGATGATGAAGAAGAAGGTGTGATAGAAGCTGTAGCCAAACAGTTTGCCCACCAGTAAACCGGTCACTACCGCCGTAAAAGTGCCCACTACCAGCGGAATGAACATGCGGATCATGCCCTGAATCAGGATCACGCGATTCATACCGAGAATGCTGCCGACCACCAGGCTGGCGATGACAAAGTAGAGAAAGTTGGCGTCTTTCATCAACAGCTTGACGGTATCGAGCGTGTTGGCATTGAACAGGTGAAAATACACCAGAACCGACGGCACCATCAGGCAGAGGATCGCCGGACCGCCGATTTCTTTCAGTACCGGAATACGCTGGCCGATATAAGCCAGCAGGAATCCCATGGTCATAATAACGGCGAATCCGCCGATCATGTTTTTAGGTAAGTAACTGGCATAGGAAGCAATAAATACAATCGCGGAAATAACCAGAAAGAGAATAAAAGGCACAGATCCAATGCGGATTTTATTTACGCTCTCCAGTAAGCCTGAGGGCGCTGTATTTGTGAGCGGGTTGTCGCTCATGATTTCAGTTTCAATGTTTTTCATTATGTTCACCCGGTAGTAGCGGTATAAAGGCAGAGATAATGAACTCTCTCTGCAAGACGTGAAAAATGGTGTTAGGGCGCAAAGCTCGTGGCAATGCGGTACAGCGTCAACGACGAGTGCGATGTTATTTTTTATAATAATCTGGGATGTAATCTAGCATGGACAAATGTTAAAAATAATAGCCTTTAGCTGCAGATATGAGGGAATTGTGAACCTAACGGCAATTCATCTTTAAATAACTTAATTCACTGTTTTGTAATTAAAATTAATTTGTGGGTGTTATGGGGGAATAATTATATGGAAGGGTTACTTTTCTGCTGTTAAAAGTAACACGTCAGGAGTAAATAAAAAATAAAATTTTAAAAGTTATATAAATAAAATAGTCATAAATAATGGCAGGGAAAATCAGCACCGGGATGCGGCCTAAAAACAAGGTATGTTCTGTGTTTGATTTGCCGACCCGGTGAACTATTCCCGTCATGGGTACCTTATGCTCACCGGGTGGCAGATTTACCTGTTAGTTTTATACCGTTCTGGGTAATGCGTGTTGTTGTCTTGCATGACCTTGTTGCCCCGTATGACTGTGCTGTCCTAAATGGAAGTGTTCTATCGCCTGAGCCAACAATATGGCTTGTTCTTCCAGCGAACCCGCCGCCGCAGACATCTGCTGCACCAGCGCCGAGTTTTGCTGTGTTACACCGTCCATCTCGTTCACGGCAATCGTCACCTGGCTAATCCCTTTCGCCTGCTCATCCGATGCGTTAACAATTTCATTGATAATGGTTTGCACCGAACTGACGGCGTGGGTCATTTCCTGCATGGTTTTACCGGCATTGTTCACCAGTTGCACGCCAGTCTCGACACGCTGGCTGGATTCTTCAATCAGTGCGGCAATCTCTTTGACGGCATTGGCGCTGCGTTGTGCCAGACTGCGAACTTCCGACGCCACTACCGCAAACCCTCGGCCTTGTTCACCGGCGCGTGCGGCTTCAACCGCCGCGTTCAGCGCCAGGATGTTGGTCTGGAAAGCAATGCTATTGATCATCGTGGTAATGTCGCCAATCTTTTTCGCACTATCGTCGATCTGCGCCATGGTTTGTACGACCTGGCTAACCAGCGTTTCACCGCGTTGGGCGATTTGTGTGGCATTTTCGGTTAATGCGGTGGCCTGATGAGCATTGTTGGCATTATGTTTCACTGTGGCGGTGATCTGCTCCATGCTCGCGGCGGTTTGCTCTAATGCGGCAGCTTGCTGCTCGGTGCGGGAAGCCAGATTAATGTTGCCGCTGGCGATCTCCGTGGCACCCTGATGTACCGCGTCACCTGCTTCTTTGATTTGTTCCACAACCTGTCGCAGCTGTGATTGCATGGTGCGCAGAGCGAAAAACAGGCTGCTGCGATCATTAGGTTTTACCGCAATGTCATTATTTAGCTCCCCTTTGGCAACCGACAGCGCAATGGTGGCGGCTTCGAGTGGTTCGCCGCCAAGCGGTTTAAGCACTTTCCTGCTGAACGTCAGCCCCAGTAATGCACTGACCAACAGAATACTGAGCACCATGAGAATCAAGGCATTGGTTAATTGTTGTTTGGCGGCCTCCATCACCTTACTGACTGGCGCAACGACCCCCAGATACCATTTATCAGCGCTGTTGCCGATGGTGATGGGATACCAGGTCACCAGCGCTTTTTCGCCTAATATCGCATCGTCACGTTGTACTACCTTTGAAGTAAGGCTATCAGTTTTCTCCTGCCAGACTTTGCTCGTCATGGACTTATCCGGATAGGAGACGACTTTTCCCGCGCTGGAGAGCAGCATCGCGTAGCCGCTACCTGCCCAGGGCTTAATCTGATTAACGGTTTGCTGTAATGATGCAAGAGAAATATCCGCAGTAATAACGCCAAACAGCTTTCCTTGCGAAATCATGGGTGCCGCTACCGACGTCAGCAACGTTGGGACGCCGTTGTAAGCGTACGAATAGGGTTCAATTAAGGTATCTTTCTGGCTCTTTTGCGGCAGTAAATAGTAATCGCCCTGGCCGGGTGTCAGGTAGGAAAGCAGCGGATTCATTTTGTAATTGCCGGCCTGATCACGGTCAACAAACCAGGCATAACGGCCTTTAGGCGGCTGGCCAGGCTTATTGATAAACTCTGCATCGCGCCCGTCAAAAGCGTTCTCTTCAAAAATAACCGAAACCGAGAGGTAATCCGGATTGTCCCGCAGAGCATATTCCGTCACTTTATCGACCGCTGCGCGGTCTTTAATGCCGGCGGCTGGCAGCGCAATTAATGCCTGACCGAGGTTATGCGCCACGTCACGGTCATAATTGAGTTTTTGCTGAATTTTCAGCGCTTCACTTTGAGCGATTTGCTGTAAGTAGTTATCAGACAATGATTTTTGCTCTCGACTGGATTGCCAGCTCAGCACTCCGATGGTAACGGCAAAACCAAGAGCAATCGTCAGTGAGCCTGTTAGCAACATCTGGGTGCGGATACTCATTGTCTTTTTGGGTATTGATTGTTTGGCCATCATAGTTCTCCTGATGTTAATTCTTATTTTAATTGGCGTTGCTGTGCAGTGAGGTTACTGTTATTGAACTATCGGCGTTGTTGACATGAATGTTAAAGATGAATGAATGCAATCAGAGATTAGGAGGGGGGCAGCATCATTCAACGATGGTGCTACGGTTCTCCTTTTGTTTTTAAAAATATAAAACAAAACAAATGGTTGTTTGGTTTTAATGCGTTGCATCGAGGCATCAGATCATGGCTGTTCGCTGTGGTATACCGTTTTTTTATAGCGCGCAAATAGTTGTCCAATGGTCATCGGTGATGATAGTAATGCATCATCGCAACGAAGCTTTTGTCAGTATTTTCACCCGATTTTAACATTTTTAACGCGCTTTTTTGTGCAGTAATTCACCATTCGAGAGGATTTTCCTATGAGTTATTATGTGGTGATAATTATTGTCTGGCATAAATTGTGTGGTTTTCTCTGTTGATTTTTCTTTTTTTTGTGGGTTTTATCACTAATAAAGTAATGGGTTTAGCTAACTTTATATCTTAATGATTCGAGGGTTTCTGTTTGTAAATCCTGACAGGGAATATTGACGCGATTGTGATCTGTTGACACATTGTGGGCGTCACAAGGAGGAGGACGGCAGAGTACCTGGAATCATTATGGTTGATCCGACAGGGCTGGCAGGGTTTTTCCTGCTTGTCCCGCACTGTTGTCTCTCCTATTTACTATTACATCAGTCTCCGGGCGCGAGCTTTGGGCTGAATATAGAAGAAAAAGTACAGACCACCGCGATAAATATCACCGCGATAACCCGAATTGCGATAACCCTGTTGCAATCACAACAGTCGCGATGACAACAGTCGCGATGACAACAACTGGTCTGACTGACACACAACATCCACAATGGAGTTCATGTAATGGCTAAATCCCTGATGAAATCAAGGGTGCTGAAATTCAGCCTTGGTTTGCTGGCGCTGTCCGTTGCCGCCGGTGTACAGGCAAAAACCCTGGTGTATTGCTCAGAAGGTTCTCCGGAAGGCTTTAACCCACAGTTGTTCACGTCTGGTACCACTTTTGACGCCAGCTCCATTCCTATTTACAACCGTTTGGTCGAGTTCAAGGACGGTACTACCGAAATTGAGCCGGGTCTGGCCGAAAAATGGGACATCAGCGCCGACGGTAAAACCTACACCTTCCATCTGCGTAAGGGCGTGAAGTGGCAGGACAGCAAAGAGTTTAAACCGGGCCGCACGTTTAACGCTGACGACGTACTGTTCTCCTTCCAGCGTCAGTTGGATGCCAACCACCCGTTCCATAAAGTCTCCGGCGGTAGCTACGAGTACTTTGAAGGCATGGGGATGAATGACCTGATCAGCAAAATCGAGAAAGTGGATGACTATACCGTCCGCTTCCAGTTGAACCACGCTGAAGCGCCGTTCCTGGCCGACCTGGCGATGGATTTTGCGTCTATTCTGTCCGCTGAATACGGCGACAAGATGCTGAAAGCCGGCACGCCGGAGAAAATCGACCTGGACCCGATCGGCACCGGTCCATTCCAGTTGCAGCAGTACCAGAAAGATTCCCGCATTCTCTACAAACGTTTTGACAGCTTCTGGGGCACCAAGCCGGGCATTGACCGTCTGGTGTTCTCTATTACGCCGGATGCTTCTGTGCGTTACGCCAAGCTGCAAAAAGACGAATGCCAGGTGATGCCGTACCCGAACCCTGCCGATCTGGCCAGCATGAAGCAGGACAAGAACATTGAACTGCTGCAAAAGCCGGGCCTGAACGTGGGTTACCTGTCGTTTAACGTCGAGAAAAAACCGCTGGATAACGTGAAAGTGCGTCAGGCACTGACGTACGCGGTGAACAAGCAGGCTATCATTGATGCGGTGTATCAGGGGGCTGGTCAGGCTGCGAAAAACCTGATTCCACCGACCATGTGGGGCTATAACGACGACGTTAAAGACTACGCTTACGATCCCGCTAAAGCTAAAGCGCTGCTGAAAGAAGCCGGTCTGGAAAACGGCTTTGAGATAGACCTGTGGGCGATGCCGGTACAGCGTCCGTACAACCCGAATGCTCGTCGTATGGCGGAAATGATTCAGGCTGACTGGGCGAAAGTGGGCGTGAAAGCCAAGATCGTTACCTACGAATGGGGTGAGTACCTCAAGCGTGCTAAAGCCGGTGAGCACCAGACCGTGCTGATGGGTTGGACCGGCGACAACGGGGACCCGGATAACTTCCTGGCGACGCTGTTTAGCTGCGACGCAGCGCAGAAAGGCTCCAACTACTCCAAGTGGTGCTACAAGCCGTTTGAAGACCTGATCCAGCCAGCTCGTGCGGTGTCTGATCAGGCTAAACGTATCGAACTGTACAAGCAGGCTCAGGTAGTGATGCACGATCAGGCTCCGGCGCTGATTGTGGCGCACTCCACCGTGTATGAACCGATCCGTAAAAACGTGAAAGGCTACGTCATCGAGCCGCGTGGCGTGCACAGCTTCAATCACGTATCCGTAGATTAATTATCTCATCACGTCACATTTATGGGCGATGGCAGCGCTGTCGCCCCTGTTGTTTTTGGAAATGCGTGTTTCTGGAGACGCGTGTTTCTGTAGGGGAACGACAGGGGACGCTTCAACGCCTGTTTTAACGCAGTGAGCAATGTCAGGTTCGATGGTGAGCACCATCGAGCCATTTATCTCTATAAAGAGAACGCACAGAGAGTTCGGGATATGTTGCAGTTCATACTCCGTCGTTTGGGGCTGGTTATCCCAACGTTTATCGGTATTACCCTACTGACTTTCGCTTTCGTGCACCTGATCCCCGGCGACCCGGTGATGATCATGGCAGGAGAGCGTGGTATTTCCCCGGAGCGCCACGCGCAGTTGATGGCGGAACTTGGGCTGGACAAGCCACTCTGGGAGCAATACGTCCATTACATTTACGGTGTGCTGCACGGCGATCTGGGCATGTCCCTGAAGAGTCGCGTCCCGGTGTGGGATGAATTCGTGCCGCGTTTCAAAGCCACGTTGGAGCTGGGCGTGTGCGCGATGATTTTCGCGGTGATCGTCGGCATTCCGGTTGGGGTAATGGCGGCGGTCAAGCGCGGTTCGGTGTTTGATCATACCGCCGTCAGCGTGGCGCTGACCGGTTACTCGATGCCGATTTTCTGGTGGGGCATGATGCTTATCATGCTGGTGTCGGTACAACTGAACCTGACGCCGGTATCCGGTCGGGTGGGCGACACCGTGTTTCTGGATGATTCCCTGCCGCTGACCGGTTTTATGCTGATCGATACCTTGATTTGGGGTGCGGAAGGCGACTTCAAAGACGCGGTGATGCACATGGTGCTGCCAGCCGTTGTGCTCGGCACCATTCCGTTGGCGGTGATTGTGCGTATGACGCGCTCGGCGATGCTGGAAGTGCTGGGCGAGGATTATATCCGTACCGCTCGCGCCAAGGGGCTGAGCCGTCTGCGGGTGATTGTGATACATGCGTTGCGTAACGCGATGCTGCCAGTGGTGACGGTGATTGGCTTGCAGGTGGGGACCATGTTGGCCGGTGCGATCCTGACTGAAACTATTTTTTCCTGGCCGGGACTGGGCCGCTGGTTGATAGACGCGTTGCAGCGTCGTGACTACCCGGTGGTGCAAGGCGGGGTATTGCTGGTTGCTACCATGATCATTTTGGTGAACCTGCTGGTGGATGTGCTCTACGGCGTGGTGAACCCGCGCATTCGGCATAAGAAATAAGGGAGACGCGGGATGACTCACGTTACCGAATCCGCAGCGACGGCTGCGCCGAAGCCCATGACCCCGTTGCAGGAGTTCTGGCACTACTTTAAACGTAACAAAGGGGCTGTTGTCGGCCTGGTGTATATCATCCTGATGCTGGTGATAGCGATTGGTGCCAGCGTACTGGCCCCGCACGCACCGGCTGAACAGTTCCGCGACGCGCTGCTTAAACCGCCAGTTTGGCAGGAAGGCGGCAGTTGGCAGTACATTCTGGGAACTGACGATGTGGGCCGCGACGTGCTGTCGCGCCTGATGTACGGCGCGCGTCTGTCGCTGCTGGTGGGCTGTCTGGTGGTGGTGATGTCGCTTGTCCTCGGCATCATTTTCGGGCTGCTCGCCGGTTACTTTGGCGGTGCGGTTGATGCCGCCATCATGCGTCTGGTGGATATCATGCTGGCGCTGCCGAGCTTGCTGCTGGCGCTGGTGCTGGTGGCCATTTTTGGCCCCTCCATCGTCAATGCATCACTGGCGCTGACTTTCGTGTCGCTGCCGCACTATGTGCGTCTGACCCGCGCTGCGGTGCTGGTGGAAGTGCACCGCGACTACGTGACCGCCTCGCGCGTGGCGGGGGCCGGTCCGTTGCGTCAGATGTTCGTCAACATTTTCCCTAACTGCCTGGCACCGTTGATCGTGCAGGCATCGATGGGTTTTTCCAACGCCATTCTCGACATGGCTGCACTTGGGTTCCTCGGCATGGGCGCACAGCCGCCTACACCGGAATGGGGCACCATGCTTTCCGACGTGCTGCAGTTTGCGCAGAGCGCCTGGTGGGTGGTGACGTTCCCCGGTCTGGCAATTTTGCTGACGGTATTGGCATTTAACCTGATGGGGGACGGCCTGCGTGATGCTCTCGACCCCAAACTCAAGCAGTAACATGCAGTGATAGAGGTAGAGAGATGGCGTTACTCAATGTAGAGAAACTGTCGGTGCACTTTGGCGATGAGGGGCTGCCGTTTCGTGCGGTAGACCGCATCAGCTATCAGGTGGAACAAGGGCAGGTGGTCGGCATCGTCGGCGAGTCCGGTTCCGGCAAATCAGTCAGTTCACTGGCTATCATGGGCTTGATTGATTTCCCCGGCAAAGTAATGGCTGACCGGCTGGAATTCAACCAGCGTGATTTGCAGACGCTCTCCGACAAGGAGCGGCGTCAACTGGTGGGGGCGGAAGTGGCGATGATCTTCCAGGACCCGATGACCAGTCTCAACCCGTGTTACACCGTAGGCTACCAGATCATGGAAGCCATCAAGGTGCATCAGGGCGGTAACCGTAAAACCCGCCGTCAGCGGGCGATTGACCTGCTTAATCAGGTGGGAATTCCCGACCCGGAATCCCGGCTGGATGTGTATCCGCACCAGTTGTCGGGCGGGATGAGTCAGCGCGTGATGATTGCGATGGCGATAGCCTGTCGGCCAAAGTTGCTGATAGCAGACGAACCGACGACGGCGCTGGATGTGACCATTCAGGCGCAGATCATCGAATTACTGCTGGAATTGCAGCAAAAAGAGAACATGGCGCTGATCCTGATTACCCACGATCTGGCGCTGGTGGCGGAAGCCGCGCACCACATAATCGTGATGTACGCCGGGCAGGTGGTGGAATCCGGCAAGGCGGCGGATATTTTCCGCGCGCCGCGTCACCCCTATACCCAGGCACTGTTGCGTGCGTTGCCGGAATTCGCGGTCGATAAGTCTCGTCTGGCGTCGCTGCCGGGCGTGGTGCCGGGTAAGTACGATAGGCCGACCGGCTGTTTGCTTAATCCGCGCTGCCCATATGCCAGCGATCGTTGCCGTCAGGAAGAGCCTGAGATGCGGGATATCCCCGGTCGCCAGGTGAAATGTCACACACCGCTGGATGATGCGGGGAGGCCAACCGTATGAGCCAGACCATGAATGCCGCCGGGCAGCCGTACCTGCTCGAAGCGATTGATTTGAAAAAACACTACCCGGTGAAAAAAGGGCTGTTCGCGCCGGAGCGACTGGTGAAAGCGCTGGATGGCGTCTCTTTTACGCTGGAGCGCGGCAAGACGCTGGCGGTGGTGGGCGAGTCCGGTTGCGGCAAGTCCACTCTGGGCCGCCTGCTGACCATGATCGAAACCCCGTCACACGGCGAGCTGTACTATCATGGGCAGGATCTGCTCAAGCCGGACCCGGCGGCGCAGAAGCTGCGTCGGCAGAAAATCCAGATTGTGTTCCAGAACCCCTATGCATCGCTCAATCCGCGTAAAAAGGTCGGGCAGATCCTGGAAGAGCCGCTGGTGATCAACACTGATCTCACCAAAGCGGAACGCCGCGAGAAGGCGCTGGCGATGATGGCGAAAGTCGGCCTGAAAACCGAACATTACGATCGCTATCCGCACATGTTTTCCGGCGGCCAGCGTCAGCGTATCGCCATCGCTCGCGGGCTGATGTTGGATCCGGACGTGGTGATTGCCGATGAACCGGTGTCCGCACTCGATGTATCGGTGCGTGCGCAGGTGCTGAACCTGATGATGGATTTGCAGCAGGATCTGGGGCTGTCTTACGTGTTCATCTCGCATGATTTGTCGGTGGTGGAACACATTGCTGACGAAGTGATGGTGATGTACCTGGGCCGTTGTGTGGAGAAGGGCAGCAAGGACGCGATTTTCAACAATCCGCGCCACCCGTACACCCAGGCGCTGTTGTCTGCGACGCCGCGCCTGAACCCGGATGCTCGCCGCGAGCGCATCAAGCTAACCGGCGAGCTGCCAAGCCCGCTAAACCCGCCGCCGGGCTGCGCCTTCAACGCCCGCTGCCAGCACCGTTTCGGCACCTGTACCCAGTTGCAACCGCATCTGAAACCGCACGGCGAACAACTGGTTGCCTGCTTCGCGGTGGAGCAGGAAGACAGTCAGGCAAGCTGACGTCTGTGGTGAGACAGAAACACGGCCCCGATTAAAACCGGGGCCTGTTTATAAGTGGCGGGCCAGCGCATCAACAGAGAGTTTGCGATGTTTGCGCATTGCTTTCAGATGTTGTTTGAGTTTCTGTTGAATATCGTAAGCCGTGTATAGCGATAGCATCCTGCGGCTCCTGACGGTGCTTTTTGCCACTATAATAGTAGTTAATGAGAAAAAATGGTCTTTTTTGCTACTTATTATGGTGGCATTTTTATTTGGTTATGCCTTCGTGTTGCAGGGTAGGATGGTGTCGTTATCCTGCATGATATCCCCCCGAAAAACATGGAGTATCCCTATGGCCAAATTGGCAGAATCCGGTACTGTTTGAAGTATACGCTTTTTGTCTTTAACAGGCTTAGCAAGGATTTTAGAAGATGAAAACAGCAGGATGGCTGCTACCCGTGATCCTGATGCTGACGGGATGTACTACCTTTGACTCCGGCCAGAATCATGGCCTGACGCTTAGTCAGGCGCTTACATCCATCGGCGCTGCTCCTGAGCTGGCGGGCGCGTCAATGGGAATGATCGTTCGTGACGCCAACAGCGGCAAAGTGTTGTATCAGACGCACAGCGACCTGCGAATGGTGCCCGCCTCAAACATGAAGCTGCTGACATCGGTGGCGGCTTTCGGCATTTTAGGGCCGGATTACCGCTTTGAGACTCGCCTGCTGACCAATGGTCGCCAGCACAGCGACAAACTGCAAGGTGATATCTATTTGCAAGGCAGCGGCGATCCGACCCTGCAACCCGCCGATCTTGACGCGTTCGCCGCTCAGCTTGCGCAGCGGGGTATCAGACAAATTCACGGGCGACTGCTGTTAGATGACAGCGCCTTCGACAACGTTCCCTTTGGTCAGGGCTGGAGTTGGGACGACGAGTCCTATGCGTTCTCGGCCCCTATTTCTGCACTGAACTACACCTTCAATTTACCTGAAGGGGATATTAACGTTGTGCGTGTTGATATCTGCCCCGGTACCAGCAAAACGTTGCCCGGCGTGATAAGCGTCTATCCCGTTACAAACGCCGTCACGTTAATCAATAACACCACCACGGGGGATACAACGGCGTTAAACTTCAATCGGCGGGCCGGCAGCAATAAGATCGTGGTGAACGGCACGATTGCCGCGAAGAGCAAAACTTACTCGCGGCAGGTAACGGTCGATGACCCTACTCAGATGGTCGGTACACTGTTGTATGCCGCCCTGAAGAAACATGGGATCACAGTACGGGGGGGTATCGACAGGGCCGCTACGCCTGAAAACGCCGTGGTGCTGGCCCACAAAACGTCCGCCCCACTTTCTGAACTGGCACTTACTTTCCTTAAGCTGTCAAATAATAGCTATGGTGAGATCCTGACGAAGGCCATGGGCCGTCAGGCTCAAGGAAAAGGTGACTGGCATTCAGGCCTGCAAACTATCCATCAGTTCCTAAGCCAGAAGGGAATCAATACTGATGCTTTACGGCAGGTTGACGGCTCAGGGTTGTCGCGCTTGAATCAGGTAACACCAGAACAGCTCGCGGCAGTGTTGTTAGTTGCCCGCAAGCAGCCGTGGTTTAACGTCTGGCATAACGCATTGCCAGTAGCAGGTGAACCGGCACTCCTGGTGGGCGGAACCTTACGTCACCGCATGATAAATACGCCAGCCACCGGGCGGACATACGCCAAAACTGGCTCGCTGACCGGCGTTTCGTCGATAAGTGGTTATGTGGATTCGGTCACCGGTAGGCCTTTAGTATTTTCGATTATCAGCAATAACTATCTGGTTCCAGACGCACAGATTAAAGCATTGGAAGATAAGATGGTGGTCACAGTGGCGTCGTGCGACGCCACTGTGGTTTGCCGCTAAAACGGATTACCTTTGCTCAGTAGGCTTACGCATTAAAATGAACTACCGCGAGTTCATTTTAATGCGTAAGCCCTGTAGTGTGAGAGAGTCAAATTGCCGGGCCTTGTACCTCAGAAGGTTACACATACCTTCCCTTTCCCTGCCAGACAATACGGCCATACAGCAATGGTGTATGTGATTAAGCCCTTTAGCCCATCTTTAATCTTATTATTCACATAGAGATTTCCATTGTTTAATTTATTTTAATATATTGCTCAATATTTAGTCATGGATTTCAGGTGAGCACTACGCTATCTTCTCGCAATAGATTTATCACCCGGTGCCGAATTGGTAATCCCCTCAGTGATTAGCCATGATTTAACTATCAATATAGTGATTTTGGCGGGATGGGTGATGTCGTTTTCAGCACGCTAAGGAAGGGAAAGTTTACTTATAGGTTATTGATTTATTTTTCTGGAGTAATTTACCTTCATTACAAATATCGTTTAAGATTAATCCTAAAAGATTGTTTTTTGCGCTGTAGTCCCGCGCCATATTAGCCGTCACCCTTTTCCAGGGAAATGTCAGTTAGATGAATAGTTATGATGATATGCAGCGCTTTAAGGATAAAGCCCAGATAAAAGATATTAATTTCAGGGATATGTCCGGACAGGTATTGCAATCTGACACCGTTGTCTGGCCGATTATAAAACAGCTGTTGCGCAATCAGGCTGGTGAGGACTCACTATCGGCGGCTCAGTCGGTGAGTATTGCGCAACCTGTGCCGGCGAGTCTGGACGCGTTGTCTGCGCCTGTGGCGTCGCCGTCTCACCGTGTCATGCCGTCAGCTGCCGTCATCTCTGGGTCTTCCGGAGATAATCGATATTCCCTGTTTAACGCTATTGCTGCGTCGTCGTCGCCCGTTCAGGTTGCTCCTGTGCCTGTGTCCGTAGCACAGCAGGTAGCGCCGCAGAGGGAAGAAACGATATCTTCAGAAACGCTACGCCCGCATCCGCTCGCGCATACACCGGCACCAGCAGCGTCCACACCTGTGATGAGCGAGGCGCTGCTCGCCTCAGAAGCTGGACGATTCCGCCAGTTATTTAGTCGTCATCGCCATGATGAAACCCATTCGGTATCCAAAACCATGTTGTTGAAACCCTTGCTGGAGAAAATCGCGTTATGCCGTTAGTTTGTGTTTGTTCTCCGAAAGGTGGCGTCGGTAAAACCACCATGGCGGCTAATCTGGCCTATGCGCTGGCTCGTGGCGGCAGCAAGGTGCTGGCGATTGATTTCGATGTGCAGAATGCGTTGCGCCTGCATTTTGGCGTGCCGCTCGGTGATGAACGTGGTTACGTTGCCAAATCCGATGAAATGGCCGACTGGAGCCAGTCTATCCTGACCGCAGACGATAATATTTTCGTGTTGCCTTACGGCAATGTCACCGAAGAACAACGGTTGGCGTTTGAGCATCGTATGACGACCGACCCACTGTTTCTCCAGCGCGGCCTGAGTTCGGTGATGAATTATCCGGGGTTGGTCATCGTGGCGGATTTCCCGCCAGGACCGAGTCCGGCGTTGAAGGCCATGACGGAACTGGCCGATCTGCATCTGGTGGTGATGATGGCGGATACCGCTTCCCTGTCGCTGATGCCGCAGATTGAGGGCAATAAACTGACCGGTCAGGCGCTAAATAATCGCAAAGGTTCTTACCTGTTGCTGAATCAAACGGATAATCGCCGTGCTATCAGCAGTCAGGTGTCGTCGTTTCTCCAGCAACGTATGCCGGACAAACTGATTGGCAGTGTACACCGTGATGAGAGTGTCGCTGAAGCCAACGCCTCCCAACGCTCCATTTTTGATTTCAACCCGGTTTCTGCTGCTGCGTTTGACATTGAACTGATTGGAAAACGCGTTGCGTCGCTGCTGGATATCAGGATTGGTAACGGAGAAGTTCACGCCGATTTTCCCACTTATCAAGCTGTTTCTGCCAGCTAAGTGCTAATTCAGTCTACAATCGTAAAGAATTGTTATTCTTTGACTGATTTTTTTAGCACAGGCAGGTGCGCGCGAACGTTTTCCATCAATTAATTATCAGGATAATCGATGAAAAAAATCCTGTTCTTAACCATTTTGTTGTTATTGCTACCGGTTGCAGCGGTGATTGTCATCACCCCGATGGACAGTGAAAAACAATATATATTCGGCCTGATCAGCCTGGCATTGATGTTTTTGCTGGGACTCAATAAACGCCGTCAGGTGACGGTGATACTCATTATTATGTCAGTGCTGACGTCAACACGTTATATGTACTGGCGGGCAACGGAAACCCTGCACTTCAACTCTGAAATTGAAGCCATTCTGGGCATGGGTTTATTTATTGCCGAGTTCTATATCTGGGTGATTTTGTTATTAGGTTTTCTTCAGACGGCCTGGCCGCTGGAGCGCGCGATTGAGCCGATGCCGGAGGACACTCAGTTATGGCCGACGGTGGATGTGTATATTCCTACCTATAACGAGAGTCTTGATGTGGTGCGCGATACGGTGCTGGCGGCGCAGTGCATCGACTACCCGCGCGACAAAATGACAATCTATTTGTTGGATGACGGCAAACGCAGCGAATTTGCCGTGTTCGCCTCGCAAGTGGGCGTCGGTTATATCACCCGCGATAATAACGCTCACGCTAAGGCCGGTAACCTTAACCATGCGCTTAAGTTGACCCAAGGCGAGCTTATCTGCGTATTTGACTGTGATCACGTCGCCAAGCGCATCTTCCTGCAAGCCACGGTTGGCCCGTTCCTGTCGGACCCGAAACTGGCACTGTTGCAGACGCCGCATTACTTCTATTCGCCGGACCCGTTCGAACGTAACCTGCGCGCGGCGCGCGACATGCCGAGCGAAGGCGCGCTGTTTTACGGGCCGGTGCAACAAGGCAATGACCTCTGGAACGCGGCCTTTTTCTGCGGTTCCTGCGCGGTGATTCGCCGTGCAGCACTGGATGAAATTGGCGGCTTTGCGGTGGAAACCGTAACGGAAGACGCGCATACCGCCATCAAGATGCAGCGCAAAGGCTGGAAATCCGCCTTTCTGGCGATTCCGCTGGCAGCGGGTCTGGCGACCGAACGGCTGGTGCTGCATGTTATTCAGCGTACCCGCTGGGCACGTGGCATGACGCAGATTTTCCGGGTTGATAACCCGTTGTTCGGGCGTGGGCTGACCTGGCCTCAACGGTTGTGCTATCTCAACGCCATGCTGCATTTCCAGTTTGGCTTGCCGCGCGTGGTGTTCCTGACGGCGCCGCTGGCCTACCTGCTGTTCAACCTCAATATTATCTATGCCTCGGCGGCGACGATTTTTGCGTATGTATTACCGCATCTGGTGCTGTCGATGTACCTCAACTCGCGCATGAACGGGCGTTTTCGTTACAGTTTCTGGGGTGAAATCTACGAAACGGTGATGGCGTTCCATCTGGTGATTCCGACGCTGGTCACCCTGTTCGCGCCGACGCGCGGCAAGTTCAACGTAACCGATAAAGGCGGCCTGCTGGACGAAGGCTTTTTTGATTTTCGTATTGTGCGGCCACATATCATTGCGGCGATTTTGATGGGAGCAGGCGTCGTGGCTGGCATTGCCCGCATCGTGGCGCATGATTATTTCAATGTGGACCCCTATGTGATGGTGCTGAACGTGGTGTGGGCGCTACTCAGTTTGTTAACCCTGCTGGCAGCGATTGCGGTAGCGCGGGAAACCAAACAGGTGCGCAAGACCATCCGCGTTGATGTGGATGTGCCCGCTATCATTCATTACGTCAGCGGCGTGGCATCCCGCACCACCACCATTAATCTGTCGATGGGCGGAGTACAGCTTAAAGCGCCGGATCAGCGTCATAAAACCGATGAGATTGAGGCGGTTGAGCTGTTGCTGCAATCCAGCGAAATTTGCCTGCCAGCACAGTCGGTGGCGGCAGACGACGACACCATTCGCCTGCGATTTGACAATATTCCGTTGGCCCAGCGTCGGGCGCTGGTACGCGTGGTGCTGTCGCGTGCAGATGCCTGGATGAGTTCGCCCTTTCCGCAGGATCGTCCCTTGCGCTCACTGTGGGCGGTGGTGTGTACCGTTTGCGCATTCTTCTGGATGAGTTTGCGAGGCCGTAAAGCAGACCAGAAGAAGGGAGACGTCGTTGCATGATGATGCCACGTTTTTTGAAATCGCTGTGGCCTCTGTGCGTGAGCGGCGTATTGATGCTGGGTGGCAACGGTGCGCTGGCGGCTGGCAACACGGCGGATGAGCCGTTGCCCACCATGCTCAGCCCCGGCGGCAGCCAAACCGCGCCTGCTGCGAATACTGCATCGATGCCGACACCGCCAGCGATGCCGCCGATAGTGTCGCCACAGGCATCGCCAACGGCACCGTCCCCGGTTATGCCAGAAGCGACATCGCCGGATCTTCCTGCACCGCCGCCGCTGACGACGCCGTCCATGCTGTTGCCGGCACCGGTTGGTGATCAATCCGCGACAGATCAGCCCACGACAGGTTATCAGCCGCTATCTAGCGACGTCACCGTGGCGCAGATGGGCCAAACGCGGGGGATTACGCTGGCGGGCGGTCAGGCGCAGGCTGGGGTGATTTTTACTCTGCCTGGCGATCAGGTGGTGACCAATGCGCGTCTGGATCTGGCGTTGCGGGTATCGCCCGAACTGGCGGCGCTCAATACGTCGATGCAACTGATGCTGAACGGCCAGCCGCTGGGTAGTGTGCCGCTGAACGCCGTGACTGGCGACAGTACGTTGTTTCAACTGGATATTCCCGCTGCGATGGTGGTTTCCAGTAACAACCTGAGTTTTCGCGTCAATGATGCTGATCGCCTGCTGTGCGAGCGCGACAGCGCGACCCGCTACAACCTGACCATTCTTCCGACCACGACCCTGCATCTGGAAGGCCAGCAACTTGATATCGGCACCCGGCTGGAGAATTTCCCACGTCCGTTTATCGACCCGCTGCAGATGTCGTCCACTTCTGTACCGATGGTGTTTCCGGCCAACCTTACCCCCGCTCAGGTCAGCGCGGCATCGCTGGTGGCTTCCTGGCTGGGGATGCGTATGGATGGTTACGGCGTGACGTTCCCGGTGATACGCGATGCGTTGCCTGAGAAGAGCGGCATAGTGTTTGGCCGACCAGGAGACAACGTGGGCACGCTGACGCTGCCAGAGGTTGCCGGTCCTACATTGCAACTGATTGATAACCCGGTGAACCCGGTTTACAAACTGATGCTGGTGATAGGCAAGGATGATGAGCAGTTGCGGCAGGCGGCGTATCGCCTGATCAATCAGCCCTTCACTGGCGATGCGTCAACCCTGTCGGTAACGCCGCAGACCATTCCTTTTCGCCGCGCTTATGACGCACCGCGCTGGATCAATACCGACCGACCGGTACGGCTGAGTGAATTGTTGCGCAACGATCAAAACATGACAGTCAGTGGGCTTTGGCATGAGGCGCTGCGCATCAACTTCCGCGCCGCGCCGGATTTGTTTTTGTGGGATGGCGATACCATTCCGGTAAACGTCGATTACCGTTTCCCGTCAGAAAGCTGGATTGATGAAAGCCGCTCATACCTGAATGTGATGCTCAACGGCACCTTCCTGCACAATCTGCCGGTGAACAAGGTCGGTGTGTTACAACAATTGTGGCGTGAAATGGGCGGTGATAGCCGTCAGGAAAATTATACGTTGAAGGTCGATCCGTATCTGATTTACGGATACAACCAGTTCCAGCTTTACTTCAACATCCGTGCGAAAGAAGATGCGCCGTGCAGCGTGCTGCTTAACAACAACATCAAGAGCCAGATTGCCGACAGCGCGTCTATCGATCTCAGTCGCACACGCCATTTCACGCTGCTGCCGAATCTCTCCTATTTCGTGGGGGTGGCGTTCCCGTTCACTCGTCAGGCGGATTACGCTCAGACAGTAATGCTGCTGCCGGAAAAACCAACCAACGCCGAAATTGGCCTGCTGCTTGACCTGGCTGGTCGCGCTGGCGATGCCACCGGCGTGAGCCTCAACCACAACCGCGTAATGTTCGGCTTGCCGACCAACGCCGGTGACCGGCAGAAGCTTGAAAATAGCGATGTACTGGCGGTGACCTCGTTGCAGCAAACGGCGTTCAATCAGAACCTGCTGTCTGGTTCACCCTATACGGTGAATGACCGTACTTTTGGCGTCAGGACACCAGGAGTATGGGAGCACTTACAAACTTTATTGATCGGTGACTGGAACCGTACCCCGCTGGAGGCAGACCGTTATTTCTCGTCTAACGAAGCCTGGCGCGGTTTCCTGAGCTACCGGTCGCCGTGGAACCCGGATCGGGTGGTGGTAGTGGCCACCGGCAGTGGCGACGACCAGTTGTTGCGACTGTATGGCGACCTGAGTTCGCCGAGCATTAATGCTGCGGTGCGAGGCGATACCGCCATTATCACCGACGAAAACGGCGTGCGTAGCTTTCGGGTGGGACCACAGTTCCCTAGTGGTGAAATGCCCTGGTACATGATGGTTGTCTGGTACGCCAATCAACACGCGGTGTTGCTGGCGTTGATGGCGCTGCTGTTGGCGGCGGTGATGGGGCTGAGCCTGGCATCGATGCTCCGGCGGCTGGCAGAGAAAAGGCTGTCTACCCGACGTGATGCGGGATCGGATAAAGAATAAGCGAGCCACCTATGAAGATGACGACATTAACAGCCCGCATCCGTCAGTCACTGTCTCTTACCGGTGTGGTGGTCAGCGGCGTGCTATCGACCTCCGCGCTGGCGGCACAGACTAACCCGGCGCTACAGGCGCTGTTTGAACAGGCGGATTACTGGCATCAACGCTCTCATGACGATCTTGCTCGTGGCGCGTTGCAGAAAATCCTGATGGCGGATGCCAACAACCCGCAGGCGCTTTACCTGATGGCGTTGTACGCCCAACATAGCGGCGATAATGCCGAAGCTGCCAAATGGCGTGAGCGCCTGAGCAAGGCATCGCCGCAGGACCCGCTGTTGCAGGCGCTGGATAATGCCCGCCAGACCTCGACCATCCCGCCAGCGCAGCTGGCGCTGGCGCGTCAGCAGGCGCGCAGCGGCAATATCAGCGCGTCGCTGCAAACCTGGCGCAATCTGTTTAGCGGCACTCAGCCTCCTGCCAGTATCGCGGCGGAATACTATCTGACCATGGCGGGTGACCGTACGCTATTACCGCAGGCGATTGACCACCTGCGCGAGTTTGTGGCGGCGCATCCGCAGGATACCAATGCCGTTGTGGCGCTTGGCAAGGCGCTGACCTATCAGGAGCCGACCCGCCGCGAAGGGTTGCAAATGCTGAGTGGGCTGGCGTCCGGCAGTACCGATGCCGATCAGGCGATGCGGCAGGCGTTGCTGTGGCTGGGACCCAAAGTGGACGACGCGCCGCTCTATCAGCTCTATCAGCAGCGGCACCCGCAGGATACGGCGGTGATGGACTATTACCGCAAAAATGTGGGCGGCAACGAGAAAGACAAAGGCTTTAGCGCACTCAACAGCGGCGATCTCTCCAGCGCGCAAACCGCGTTCGGCCAGGTGTTGCAGGCTAACCCGGAAGATGCGGATGCGCTGGCGGGAATGGGATATGCCGCCCAGCGGCGCGGCGATTTTGCCGCCGCTGCAACGTATCTGGAACGGGCGGCCCGGCAGGGTGGCGAGAACAGTGCTCAACGCCAGCAGCAGGCAGACGATGCCCGTTTCTACGCCCAACTGGCGGCTGCGCAGCAGGCGATGAAGAATGGCGATACGGCACAGGCGCTGACGCTAAGCGAACCCTTGGTGCAGGCTGGCGGCGACAAAGGGATGACGGCGAAACTGTTCCGCGCCGATGTACTGCGTCGTACCAATAATTTTTCGCAGGCGGAACGGTTGTACCGCGATATTCTGCAAACCGATGCGGATAATCGTAACGCCAAAGAAGGGCTTTATTACGTACTGCGCGAGCAGAAACGTACCGACGAAGCCAATTCGTTATTTTCGGCCTTGCCGGAGGACGTGCGCCGCACCATGGCACTGCGCCCGGTCAGCATCGCCACCAGCACGCCGGTGCGCAACGACGCCAAACAGGCACTGGCGGCGGGCGATACCACGCGTGCCATCGGCCTGCTGCAACAGGGTGTGCAGCGTTTCCCGAACGACGCCTGGCTGAAGCTCGATCTGGCGCGGATTTACCAGCAGCAGGGCAATACCGCTGCCGCCACCGCGTTGATGCAGCCATTATTCCGCGCCGGAGCCAGTGCGGATGAACTCTACGCTGCAGCACTGTTCGCCAGTGAAAATAACGCCTGGCAACAGGCTGGTACGTTGCTGTCGCGCATTCCGCCGCGTAATCAGAACGACGATATTCGCAGTCTGTCGCGGCGCGTTAATTTCAATTTACAGATGGCGACCGCGCAGGTGTATTTGTCGCGGGGCGAGAACGCCGCGGCGGCTAACACGCTGCGGGCGTTATCAGTCACGCCGCCGGATAACCCGGCTGACGCGGGCAAACTGGCCCGCTCACTGGCGGCGGCGGGGGAAACGGCGGCGGCGGTGACGGTGGTGCGCAACAATATGCAGCGTGGCGTGCAGGGCAACGCGGGGGATTATGCCGATCAGATTGGCGTGCTGAATCAGGCCGGCCTGAGTGATGACGCGCAGTCATGGCTCAACCGCCCGGAGCTGGTGGCGCGCAGCAGCACGGCACAGCTTGACGCACTGCGCACCGGTTTTGTGGTGCGCGAAGCCGACCGTTTGCGCGAGAACCAGCAGTATGCACAGGCTTACGACAAGCTGGCCCGTGCGCTGCAACGCGACCCGAAAAATACCGACCTGATGTTCGCCATGGCCCGGTTATACCAGTCCGGCAAAATGAGCAAAGAGGCGGCGGACGTTTACGACTACCTGCTGTTGCATGACACGCCAACACAGGAGGCGCGCGTCGGCGCCATTAATGTGGCGCTGGAACGTAACGACTTGCAAAAGGCGCACGCGCTCTCTACTGGGTTGCAAAGTGAACAGACGCCAGAGCGGCTGTTGCTGCTGGCTCGTCTTGCAGACGCTGAAGGTAACCGTGGTCAGGCATTGGATTATCTGAAAGCCGCCCGTGCGAAAGCGGTTGGGCTGGCAGGGGATACGCCTGTAATCGGTAGTCTGCCGGTGGCGAACAATCCATTTATTTATCGCGCATCATCGGAAAGCAGCCGCATCGCCAATAACCGGGCGCCGACTACTTCTACTTATGGCAGCGTGGTGCCATGGCAGCGTTCGGGTGGCACAGGGGAGGCACCGCAGGCTTTCACCGATGTGTCGTCTCAGCGGGAAGCTACGCTGAACCAGATTACCCGCATGATGGATGATTTGGAGCGGGATACCGGTAGTTGGGTTCAAGGCGGGATGCAGATTCGCAGCCGCGATGGCGAGTCGGGGCTTAGCCGGTTAACTGAAGCCAAAGCGCCGCTCACCTGGTCGAGCGGCTCGTTTGGCGATGCGCGCCTTAGCTTTAGCGTCACGCCGATGACGTTAAGTGCAGGTAGCGCCAGTGGCGATGCTGATCGTCGCTATGGGGCGGGTGCGGGGGCACAGGCGGTGCGGAATATGGTGGCTACGGTAAATGCCGAAGTAGGTGCATTAACTAATAGTATGCGTGATTCAGTTGCGTCAACAAACCCAGAAGCTGTTTCTTATTACAATTCTATTGCTAATGCCAATGGGCAGATCTCTTTTGAGGCATTAAATCCTTTAAATGCAATCGGACAACGGACGTTTGCATTATTGAATGACCACAAGAATGAGAATATTAAAAATTTTCTTCTTTCCTCTTCTCGGAAACCTAATGTTAATACCGAAGGGTTTGGTTCTACCGAATCGCAAAAAGCCTCCGGCGTTGAGCTGAACCTGGCGCTGATCGGCAAAAACTATAAATTTGACTTCGGCAGCACGCCGCTCGGTCAGGATTTGAATACGCTGGTCGGCGGCGTGCAATGGTCGCCCAAACTGACGGATTTTCTCACACTGATCGTGACCGGAGAGCGCCGTGCGGTGACGGATAGCCTGCTTTCCTATGTTGGCCGTAAAGAGGTTTTCAGTGGCGAGAGCTGGGGGCAGGTGACCAAAAACGGTGGTAACGTACTGCTGAGCTACGACAACGGCGATGTCGGTGCTTATGGCGGTGGCGGCGCTTACCGCTATCTTGGCAAAAATGTGAAGAGCAACAACGCCGTGATGGCCAATGCGGGTTTCTATATTCGCCCGGTGCATGATAGTGACAGCGAGTTGAAAACCGGCGTTAACCTGAGCTGGATGAATTTCAATAAAAACCTGAGTTATTACAGCTACGGTCAGGGCGGTTATTTTAGCCCGCAGAATTATGTCTCGGTCTCGCTTCCCATCGAGTGGAACCAACGCTACGACAATCTGAATCTTAAGGCGGGCGTGTCGGTAGGATATCAGTCCTATACCCTCGATAAGAGCGATTACTTCCCAAATAATCCTGACTGGCAAGCGTTTCTGGATGATGCTGTGACCGATGGCTTTGCTAAAGAATCCCATTACGCCAGCGACAGCAAGAACGGCATTGGCTATAACGCGCATGTCGGTGCGGACTACCGCGTCACCAAAGATGTGACGGTGGGCGGGCAGGTGGGCTACGACACCTTTGGCAACTATAACGAAACCACGGCCCGGCTCTATTTCCGCTACGGGCTGGGAGGCAAATAAGCATGAGTGACATGCAGCAACATGCACTGAACTATTATCGCCAACAGCAACTGCCGCCCGGCTGGGCGGATCTGTTCGGCGTGATCGTCAACGGGATGATGGATAATGCCGGCGAGCAAGACGGGCTGGCATTTTTGCGTCACATGGGCGAACAACTGGCCGAACGCTACCCGTTGCCGGAGGCGTTAACCGTGGTGGATCTGGAACGGGAGATGAATCAGGTGTTGTCTCAGTTTCACTGGGGATGCGTGGACCTGCGCCCGTATGAAAACCGGCTGGAGATTTATCACCTGGCATTACCTGTGCTGGCGAATACGCAAAGCAGTAGCTCACGGTGGCGCATGGCGATGGCGGCAGTATTGCAGGGACTATACAGCCGCTGGCTGCGTGGACAGGGTGGAGCAGAGAATGTGCCGTTATCCTGCGAGGAAACCGAAAATGGATCGATTCTTTTGTTCCGTTACTATTGAGCTGGAGGCGTAATGGTAAAGCCAATATGGCGTGGTTGGGCGTTGATGTTGATGGTGTTGTTTAGTATGTCGGCAACGGCGGCGACAGGTTGGGAAACCTATAAAAGTCGCTTCATGACTCAGGATGGGCGCATTCAGGATACGGGAAATAACAACGTCAGCCATACCGAAGGCCAGGGTTTCGCCATGCTGATGGCGGTGCATTACGGCGACCGCACTGCATTCGATAGCCTGTGGAACTGGACGCAACGCCACCTCATGGATAGCTCCAGTGGCCTGTTTTACTGGCGTTATGATCCGTCGGCCTCCAATCCGGTGGTCGATAAAAACAACGCATCCGATGGTGATGTCCTGATTGCGTGGGCGCTGTTGCAGGCCGGAAATAAGTGGCAGGATAATAGTTATTTGCAAGCCTCTGACCGCATTCAAAAAGCAGTCATCAGTCACGAGGTCATTCAGTTTGCGGACCATACCGTGATGTTGCCCGGCGCTTATGGCTTTAATAAGAACAGCTATGTTGTCCTGAACCCGTCCTATTTTCTGTTTCCTGCCTGGCGAGATTTTGCCCGTCGCAGTCATCTTCAGGTCTGGCGGCAACTGATTGACGATAGCCTGTCGTTGCTTAGCGAAATGCGCTTCGGTCAGGCCGGGTTGCCGACGGACTGGGTCGCGCTGAATGCGGATGGGTCGATGGCGCCGGCAACGGCATGGCCATCGCGTTTCAGTTATGACGCTATCCGCGTGCCGTTGTACCTGTACTGGTATGATGCCAAAACCACAGCGCTGCTGCCGTTTCAGTTGTACTGGCGCAATTATCCCCGGCTGGCGACACCGGCCTGGGTTGACGTGCTGAGCAATAATACCGCGCCTTACAATATGCAAGGTGGCTTACTGGCGGTGCGCGACCTGACGATGGGTAACCTTGCTGAGCTTAGCGATCTACCCGGTGCGTCGGATGATTACTACTCATCCAGCTTGCGCCTGCTGGTGGCCCTGGCGCGCGGTCAATAACGGTTCTTGTCGTACCAGCGAGGACATCGTCCTCGCTGTGTCCCTCTGTGTGTCTCCTTTGATTTTTCCTTGGTGTATTTTACGCTTCACGTTTTGTTAACCTGATTGTTACTCGTGATCCTATTCACAAAAAATTCTTATGAATCAGCGCAAAATAGGGTTGTAGCATGGTTTGCTGCGAGGTTGAGACGGCGTTGGTGATGCGTGATGTTATCGGTAAATTAATGCAATGTTTTTGGGAATAATCTGTTGAAGCGATTCAGCTCTTGTTTTTAACCGGATGTTCACAAACTAAAGTTATAAAAGTATTCACTCTGTTATCAGGGTGTTATTTTCCGGCGCAAGCACAGGCGGCAACTTTATCGTTCTTTGTCCCCTGTGTCTTTTCCCATCAAAGGACGTCACACTATGAAAAAATCAATATTCAAAAGTCTCTACTTTCAAGTGCTTGTAGCTATCACCATAGGGATATTGCTGGGACATTTCTACCCGGCGCTGGGGCAACAGATGCAGCCTCTGGGCGATGGATTCGTAAAATTAATCAAAATGGTGATCGCGCCAGTGATCTTTTGTACCGTCGTCACCGGGATCGCCGGGATGGAGAGTATGAAGGCCGTTGGGCGTACCGGCGCTGCCGCGCTGCTCTATTTTGAAATTGTCAGTACGCTGGCGCTGATTATCGGCCTGGTGGTGGTCAACGTGCTGCAGCCCGGTGTCGGCATGAACGTTGACCCGTCGTCGCTGAATGCGGCTGCGGTGGCGAATTATGCCACTGAAGCTGGCAAGCAGGGCGTGGTGCCGTTCCTGATGGATGTGATTCCTTCCAGCGTCATTGGCGCTTTTGCCAGCGGCAACATCCTGCAGGTGCTGCTGTTTGCGGTGATGTTTGGTTTTGCCCTGCACCATCTGGGTGAAAAAGGCGTGCTGATTTTCGATGTGATTGAAAGTTTCTCCCAGGTCGTTTTCGGCATTATCAACATGATCATGCGTCTGGCGCCGCTGGGTGCGTTCGGCGCGATGGCATTTACCATCGGCAAGTATGGCGTAGGTACGCTGGTACAGCTGGGGCAGTTGATTATCTGTTTCTACATCACCTGTATCCTGTTTGTGGTGCTGGTGCTTGGCTCCATCGCCAGAGCGACCGGTTTCAGTATCTTCAAGTTCATTCGCTACATTCGTGAAGAACTGCTGATCGTACTGGGAACCTCATCGTCCGAGTCTGCGCTGCCGCGTATGCTGGAGAAAATGGAAAAACTGGGTTGTAAGAAATCGGTAGTGGGTCTGGTGATTCCGACCGGCTACTCCTTCAACCTGGACGGTACGTCGATTTACCTGACGATGGCGGCGGTATTTATCGCTCAGGCGACCAACAGCCACATGGATATCTGGCATCAGATTACGCTGTTGGTGGTGTTGCTGTTGTCCTCCAAAGGCGCAGCAGGCGTGACGGGCAGCGGCTTTATTGTGCTGGCGGCGACCATTTCTGCCGTAGGTCACCTGCCGATTGCCGGTCTGGCGCTGATTCTGGGTATTGACCGCTTTATGTCTGAAGCGCGTGCGCTGACCAATCTGGTGGGCAACGGCGTGGCGACCGTAGTGGTGGCCAAATGGTGTAAACAGCTTGATTCTCAACAGATGAACGATGTGCTTTCTGGTCGTAATGACCGCCCAGCTGCGGAGTCTCGTCCTTCCTGATAGTGAGCACTAGCTCTTTCTTGCCTGTATTCCCACAGCCCGTGTTACGGGCTGTGGGTAATTCTTATCCATTCTGTGCTAGATTTAGTCGCCTTTAATTTTTTTACTCTTTATTTCACCTTGTTGAGTGACATAGACAAAAGCACGCTGTCTAACTGAGTGGTACACTTCGCTTCGCTATTTTTGTGAGGCGACGATACCCGCCATACTTCAAGTTGCCGGTGCGTTGGTTGACCTGGCTACCCGGCTCACGTTGCAAGGCTTGTATCAGCTCTGGCGTTGAAAAGCCGACGCGTTGCGTGGTTCAAAACCTGAGCGTTTTGTCTCACAGCTTGAACGATTGGGGGTATAACGCGTGAAGTGGCAGGGTGATGCCACCCGAATTCACAAAAACATACTGTATTGGTTAGTGATTAAAGTAGGGGTTCACATGCAGGGCACCAAATTTGGCCTTTTTGTTGGTGGAGTGTTGCTGGCGGCTAACGTCGGCAACGTGCAGGCTGAAGCGCTACAACCCGATCCCGCCTGGCAACAAGGCAAGCTGGATAACGGCTTTAGCTGGCAGCTGCTTGCAACACCCCAGCGTCCCAGTGACCGGATTGAACTACGGTTGATGATTAATACCGGTTCATTGACGGAAAATGCGCAGCAGACGGGTTTTTCCCATTTTATTCCACGTCTGGCGTTGTTGCCGCACGACACCTTTTCGGCGGGTCAGTTGCCATCGTTGTGGCAGCAATCTGAAAGCGAAACCCGGCCACTGCCTCCGGCTACCACCTCATATGACTTTACCTCTTACAATCTGAGTCTGCCTAACAACCGGCCCGACTTGCTGAAAGACGCGCTAATCTGGTTGGCGGATACGGCAGGGCGGCTGCAAATTAATGACAAACACATCGCGTTGGCGCGGAAGATGCTTGACCCAGTGGCGACGGCACCCACCAATCCGCAGGACCCAAGCTGGCGTTACCGTCTGAAAGGATCGTCTTTGTTGTCGTATGCGCCGGGGCAACCGCTCAAGGCTCCGGTGAATGCGGAACAACTGAACAAATACTACAAAACCTGGTACACCCCTGACGCCATGACGCTGTACGTGGTGGGCAACGTTGACAGTCGGGTTATCGCCGAGCAGATCGACAAAGCGTTTTCGTCGTTGCAGGGAAAACGGGTGACGCCGTCGCCATTGCCGACCTTGTCCGCGATGCCATCGGCCCCGATAAGCCTGATGGACAGCAGCGTGAAGCAGGACATTCTGTCGCTGGTGTGGGATATGCCATGGCAGCCGATCCGCAATTCGCAGGCATTGGCGCGTTACTGGCATAGCGATTTGGCGCGTGAGGCGCTGTTCTGGCATATGCAGCAGGCGTTGACCAAAAGCCCGCTGAAAGACACCAATGTACGTTTTGACTGTAATGTGGTGTATGGCCGCGCCCAGTGCGCTATCCATCTGGACAATGTCACTGGTGAGTCGGCGCAGGCGGGGGTGACTTTCCTGAGCAAAGAACTCCGGGCGTTACGGGATAAGGGGCTGTCTCAGGCGGAGTTTGATACGCTGATGGCGCGTAAGACGGAAGAGCTGGGCAAGCTGTTTGCTACTTACGCCCGTGCCAGCACCGATATTCTGATGGATCAGCGCTTGCGTTCGCAGAAAAACGGAGTGGTGGATATCGCACCGGAGCAGTATCAGAAACTGCGCCAGAATTATCTGGCATCCGTCACGCTGGAGATGCTGAATCAGGAATTGCATCAGCAACTGTCTCAGGAAGCGACATTGGTGATGTTGCAACCGCAGGGTGAACCGGAAGCCAGCATGAAGGCGCTTCAGGAAACCTACATGAGCATTATGAAGCCGGATAATGGCGCAGCCTCTGCCTCGGACGCTGTCAAAGCACCGCAAGACGAAACGTCGGCAGTGCGTTAACGCGTGATGACCATCTGAATCGGATATTGGCCGATTCGACAGAAATAAAACAACGCCGGTTTAGCTGTCTGCTGAACCGGCGTTTTTGTTGATTGTTATTGTTGTGTCAGCCGTGTGATGCTGCTCAGGCAGGCATCGCATCCAGCGGAATAATTGCGCCACGGTATTGAATAACGGTGCTGGCGGTGAGGTGGCCGCGTTTGGCGGCATCCTGCGCACTGCCGCCGTTCAGACGTACCGACAGGTAACCGGCGCTAAACGAGTCGCCTGCCGCGGTGGTATCGACGACTTTCTCTTTTGGCAGCGTAATTGCCGGGATTTCCAGCAACGGTTCGCCCTGAATAGAAACCAGACACGCGTCTGCGCCACGTTTGATGACAACTTCCGTCACCCCGGCACCATGGGTGCGTTTCAGCACCTCGTCCACCGACAGTTCACCCCACAGCATATCTTCGTCATCCAGCGTCAGAAACGCGATATCGGTGCAGGCCAGAATATCGCGGTACGACTGTCGGGTCTCTTCTTTACTCTGCCAAAGGCGCGGGCGGTAATTGTTGTCGAAAATCACCTTGCCGCCGTTGGCGCGGCAGGCGCGTAGCACCGCCAGCAGGCGTTCACGACTGCTCTGATTCAGGATAGCCAGGCTGATACCGCTCAGGTAGATGTAATCGAACTTCGTCAGTTGCTGGCCGATGGTTTCGGCATCCGGGCTTTCCAGCCAGTAGCGGGCGGCCGCGTCGTTACGCCAGTAGTAAAACGTACGCTCGCCGGTGGCATCGGTTTCAATGAAATACAGCCCCGGTAATTTGTTGTCCAGACGCTGGATCAGGTCGGTTTTGACCCCTTCCTGTTGCCAGGCGGCCATCATGTCGTTACTGAAGGAGTCGGTGCCCAGCGCGGTGACGTAGTGCACGCCAAGCGCGTCTGGTTTTACCTGACGGGAGATATAAACGGCGGTGTTGAGGGTATCGCCACCAAAACCGCGGCTGAGTTCCGCGCCTTTCTGTGACAGTTCAATCATGCACTCGCCAATAATTGCAATGTTCTTCGTCGTCATGACAGCTGGCCTGTAAAAAAAGAGAAGGTGAACTGAATGGAAACTAGCGCCAGTCTCAACATTACGCAACATGGAGTCAATAGTGATGAAACGATGTTTTATTTTTTCATGATATGGATCGGGAAAAGCAGTTGTAATCCCGACCCTTAGGAAATGGTGGTGTGCCGAATGTATTGTGTTTCTACAGATGTATTGTGTTTCCAGTTATGAATCTTGCTGGCGGCGCTCGGTAACGCTCTGTCCGCCAATACCCCAGTTGTCAGTTTCTACTTCATCAATGATGACTACCGTCGTGGCCGGATTCTTCCCCAGCGTATCTACCAGCAGTTGGGTCACGCCGGCAATCAGCTGTTGCTTCTGTTCGGCGGTAACGCCGTCTTTGGTAATACGAATGTTGACGAAAGGCATGGTTGCTCCTGTTTGTGATATGGACTTTTGTTATGTGTTTTTGGGGGCGCTGGATAGCGATGCCGGTTTGTTAGTATCGGTTTTCGGGTCTGCGGTGGCTATCCAGGCGGCGCAAAACAACGTCAGACGTGCAAAAAAGTAGAAAAACGTCATCAGGCCGATGACGGAACCAAACGCGGCGCCGGAAGGCGACGTCGCCAGTTTGGGCAGCGCCACGGTCATGGCGAATTTGAGCGCTTCGAAACCAATGGCCGCTATCAGCGTGCCGCGCAGCAGCGGCGTACGCTGGGGATTATGGCGCGGCAATACCCACAGTATCCACAAAAACAACAGATAGTTGGCGAAAATGGAGATAGAGAGCGCAATCAGCGTCATGGCCGGGCGCAACCAGTCAATGCCGCCCAGACCCAATGCCCGCACGATGGTTGCCTGTGCGCTGCCCGCTACCGAGGTAAGGAATAGCGTGATCCCCAGCGCCAGCAGCAGACCAATCAGCGACAGAAAATCCCACAGGTAGCGCAGATAGATTTTTTCTTCCTCATGCGGCTGACGTTCCCACACCTCACGCGACTGGGCGTGAATCGCTTCGCGCAGATTGCCTATCCAATTTACGCCGGAATAAAGCGCTATCAGTAAACCGGTCAACCCGACGGTGGTACGTTGCCGAACGGCAGTATTAACGGTGTTCTTCAGGGTACGGGCGAGGTTCGGGTCGCTGATGCTGTTGACGATACGGTTGATGAGACCGGTCAGCAGGTCGGGGTTAGAAGCCAGCACAAACCCTGCCGTGGCGAACGATACCATCAGAATCGGAATCAGCGACAGAAACGAAAAATAGGTGATGGCGGCGCCGAACTGGTTGCCCATGCGGTCGTTAAAGCGCTCTCCCGCACGGATAACATGCGCGATAGCAGGCACCGATCTGACGCGGTGCAGCCAGCCAGTCAAATGCCCGAACCGCTGCCGGGATACACCCTGTTCGGTTGGTGAGTGTGGCGGGGTAGGCTTCACAGGCATGAAATCTCTCCTGAGCGACATTCCTGTTGAGTATAACGCAGGCATCTTCTGTCATATAAACGTAAACCCATAAAGGCAACACCGCCTGATTGATGCTGAAAGACTCTAGTGTCTTATTTATACTCGGAATCTTAACATTGTCTGCCGCGTCGCCTGTTGACGCGACCTGTAAGCGAGCCGATTCATCATGTCTGTTTCCACACCGCCTGTGTCGCCTAAACCCTCTCCAGGCGGCTTACGCCTGAACCTGCGCATCATGTCTGTCGTGATGTTTAATTTTGCCAGCTACCTGAATATTGGGTTGCCGTTGGCGGTGTTACCGGGTTATGTGCATGAACACCTTGGATTCAGCGCATTCTGGGCGGGCTTGGTGATCAGCCTGCAATATTTTTCTACCTTGCTAAGCCGCCCACGCGCGGGTCGTCATGCCGATGAAAAAGGGCCGAAGCAGGTTGTGGTGTTCGGTCTGGCGGGAGGATGGTTGAGCGGCGCGTTTTATGCGCTGGCCGCCTGGAATGACGGTTCGCCGGTACTGGCGCTGGTATTGCTGTGTGTTGGGCGGTTGATTCTGGGTGTCGGGCAGAGTTTTGCCGGTACCGGCGCAACGCTGTGGGGCGCCGGCGTGGTCGGGGCGCTGCATATTGGCCGGGTGATTTCGTGGAATGGTGTGGCGACCTACGGTGCCATGGCGATTGGCGCGCCGCTGGGGGTGTGGATTTACCATCTCGGCGGGTTGCGGTGGCTGGCTATCGTTGTCATGCTGGTGGCCGGTACTGCGATGCTGCTGGCGTTACCCCGTCCGGCGGTGACGGCAACGCCCGGCAAGAAATTGCCGTTTCGGGAGGTGCTGGGCAAGGTCTGGCTATATGGCGTTCTTCTGTCGCTGGCATCCGCCGGGTTTGGCGTAATTTCGACGTTTATCACCTTGTTTTACGCCAGCCACCAGTGGAGCGGTGCTGCGCTGACTCTGAGTGTGTTCAGTTGCGCTTTTGTCGGCACCCGGCTGTTGTTCCCGAATGTGATTAACCGGTTCGGCGGTCTGCGGGTCGCGCTGGTTTGTTTTCTGGTGGAAAGCGCCGGATTGCTGCTGGTGTGGCTGGCGTCGCACCCGCTAATGGCAGAGGTGGGGGCATTTTTCGCCGGGGCCGGGTTTTCGCTGGTGTTTCCGGCGTTGGGCGTGGTGGCGGTCAAGGCGGTATCCGCACAGAATCAGGGCAGCGCGCTGGCGACCTACACCATCTTTCTTGATCTGTCGCTGGGGGTGGTTGGGCCGGCTGCCGGCGTCATGATGGCTTATACCGATATCGATGCCATTTATCTGGCGGCGGCGGGACTGGCACTGTTGGGATTGTTGCTGACCGTGCGGTTGCATCAGCGCGGAGTGCGGGAAGAGAATGCGCTGTAGCCTGTTCCCGCCGGCAGCCGTTTAACGGTGCGGCGGGATAGTCAGTAGCCGGTGTGGGGATCAGTTCAGTTTTAGCGTACTGATTACCTTGCTCGCGTCAGCCTGTGCCTGCGGCAGGTTATCCGCCGGCAGCGTGATTTGTAGCGTCAGCAGGTGATTGTCCGTTTTAGCTAACACGATGGACGAGAACGCTTTTTGCCCGTTGCTGGTCATGACGCTATCCAGTTGTTGAATCTGATGACCGTTGATTTCAGCGGTCTTGTTGCCCAGTACCTGAAGGGTGGCGTCACGCCCACGTTGCTGCTGTTCCAGACGTTGACCCAATGCCGGCAAATCCAACGGTGTGTCATCGCCGACGATAACAATAATGGCTTTCTGGCCGCTTTGATCGGCATAAACGTGCATGTTGTTGTTCTGATTACCCAGCTTGCCGCTTTGGTCGCTCAGCCCGTTTGGCAGGGTAAAGCTCAGCTTACCAGAGAGCAGGGACACATTCTGCGTGGTGGTTTTCTCTGCCGTCGGGTTGGCAGCTGGCGCGCTGGTTTTCTTATCGCTGTTGCCGTCGCAGGCAGCCAGCGTGGCGGCCAGCAGACCAATACCGATATATTTCGCTAAATTTGGCATGGGTATCCTTTCTTTATCACGAACAAAAACAAGAAGTGGCGCTATGGCACCTGATTCGGGGCGTAAAAACAAGCGTTTTGTTACTACAGTTGTTGTTATTACACCCGAATCAGGCTGAGGGCGGCAATTTTTCCGGTTATTCCGAAACCCCTTATTTCGGGAAAATCCGTTTTGAATAAAAAAGCGTATCAGGCGGTTTGATCCTGGTACGGCGAGCTTCCCGACTGGCTCAGGCGGCGCAGTACCATGTTAAGCAGTACCCCGTACATCGGCAGGAAGAAAATCAGATTGATGGCTATCTTGAAGAAATAATCCACCGTGGCGATTTCTATCCAATGCGTGGCCATGAACGGATCTGTGCTGCGATAAAAGGCGATAAAAAAGAACGCCACGGTATCGCTAAGGTTGCCCAGTACGGCAGAGGCGGCTGGTGCCACCCACCAGGCTTTGAGCTGGCGCAGACGGTTAAAGACGTGTACGTCGAGAATCTGGCCCAGCACATAGGCCATCAGGCTGGCGGCGGCGATACGCGCCACCATCGGATTCACCTGACTTAACGCGCTGAATCCCTGCCATTCACCTTTGTAGAACAGCGAAGAAACCAGATACGACGCGATCAGCGCTGGCACCATCACGGTCAGAATAATGCGGCGAGCCAGCGGGGCACCGAAAATCCGCACCGTCAGGTCGGAAGCCAGGAAAATGAACGGGAAAGTAAATGCGCCCCAGGTAGTATGAAAGCCGAAAAGCGTAATCGGCAGTTGAACCAGATAGTTACTGGAGATAATCACCACTATATGAAAAAGTGACAGCCAGCACAGTGCTGTCAACCGCTGTTGTGCAGAGAACTGAAACATAATATGACCTTTTTTTGGTTATTGGGGTGAGGGAACCCAGACAAATTGCCTCGTCATACCCGTTATATTTCATGTTGCAGCGGTATGGGCTGCAACGCGAATTATTGGGGTATATGCGTCTTTTTAACGCTAACGTGTCGGCATCATACCGCGTTGTTGCAGCTTTGCAATGGTTAGTGGGCGTATCATTGTGTGGCTAATAATTAATCTGTGACAGGCGGCTTGCACCCCCCTGTGGGAAGGGTAAACTACGCCGCCATGCGTTCGACAATCATAATGAGACACTGAATGACCGATATTTTCGCCAATCCAGACCTTACTCTGGATGCTCAGGGATTGCGCTGCCCGGAACCGGTAATGATGGTGCGCAAGACGGTGCGTCAGATGGAGGCTGGGCAAACCCTGCTGATTATCGCCGATGATCCGGCTACCACCCGCGATATCCCCGGTTTTTGCCGTTATATGGAGCATGAGTTACTGGCGCAGATGACCGAACAACTGCCTTATCGTTACCTGTTGCGCAAGGGAGCGTAACCACCTCAGTTAACGTACCTTCGTCGCCAGACGTAAAGCGAACGTACTCTCTGGTTCTCTCTTCGCTACTCATGCCATACATGCAGTCACCCGCACCAACGATGGCTGGACGGTGAAAGCTGGTGGTATAAACCATGTGCTGCCAGACCGGCCTGTCGGTGGAGCGCTGCCGGGCTTCATGTTATGTTAGCGGCCAGTTTTTGTTACCAAATGAGATGCCCGGCAACCTGTCGGGGGAGACGAACCTTTAATGAGCAATGGACCCGCCCTTTACCGTATCCAGTTCATGAATAATGGTAAGAATTATCAGCTATATGTACGTGAGCTGGTGCAGAGTAATCTGTTCGGATTTATTGAAATTGCCGACTTCGTTTTCGATAACCCGTCCACCGTACTGGTTGACCCGACCACGGAAAAACTGAAAACGGAATTTGCCGGTGTAGGCCGCAGCTATATTCCGCTACAGGCGGTTATTCGGATTGATGCGGTGACCGCACGGGATAGCGGTAGCGCCCGTATTTCTGAACTGGGCGACAACGTCACTCATTTCCCTTATTTGCCGGGTAAAAAAACCTGATCTATCTGGTGGCGCACGGCGGTATCCTGCTGCGCCACCGCTTTTCCATGTCATGCGCTGGTCACGTGTTTGCCGATTAGCGTCGTTTGCGCGGCGGCGTTGGCTGTTTGCGTTGCCAGTCCAGTAATTCGAATACCCCAAACAGGAAGATGCGCAGTTGAAAAAGCTTGCTGAACGGCGGCGCGTCTTTGGGTTGGCTCGCTTTGAGCAACAGGAACTGCGCACCGTGCATCAGCAGCATAAATCCCATCGCCAGAACCATGAAAATGTTCAGCGGGCGGGGAAAGGGATGAATCAGGTTCAGGATCAGAAACCCCCACACGCCCAGCATCAGCAGTCGGCCAAGATTAATCCCAATGCTCATCGTTGCCTCCAGGCGTTGCGTCAGACGCGTGATGGATATAAAGGCGGTAGGAAACCTGCCCTGCGGTTTTTTCCCGATGTAGCGTCCAGGTCGGCGGGATAGTTAACAGGCGATTTTCCGCCTCAGTTTCAATATAAACCCAGGCTTCTTCCGCCAGCCAGTTACCTGCTTCCAGCAGTCGCAGCGTGTCATCCAACAGGCCGCGGCGAAACGGCGGGTCAAGAAACACCACGTCGAAAGGCAGTGTCGCAGCGGGTTTAGCCAGCCATTGCAGCGTATCGGTATTCACCACCTCGGCGTTGCCGGCACGCAGTAGTGCCAGATTTTGCGTCAGCTGACGTGCAACGTTGCGCTCGGCCTCCAGCAGCGTAGCGTGAGAGGCTGCCCGCGACAGCGCTTCCAGCCCCAGCGCGCCGCTACCGGCAAAACAGTCCAGACAGCGTGAGTGCGCAATCACCGGAGCGAGCCAGTTGAACAGGGTTTCGCGTACGCGATCAGTGGTGGGGCGCAAACCGGGGCTATCCGGCACGGGAAGTTTTCTGCCGCGCCACTGGCCGCCAATGATGCGGATTTGACCGGGTGCGGATGTCGCTTGATGTTTTGCCATAACCTGTATTTTGCTGAAATGGTGCACCGGCGGCAGCCCACCGGGATTTTGTGAGGCATTATTCTACCGGCGGCAGCCGGTGTAGCAAATGTAAAGATGCAGTTAATGGGAGACAAGGCGGAAAAAATCCCTCAAATTCGGGGACCTGACATGAGGTTGACACACCTGGTTACGGAGATTGTCGCTCTCGCCGGTAGTCCGGCGCGTGTTGCTGGAAGCGGGAAAGTGTTAAACTGATTGTTTTATTGACTTCATTGGTTATTGATCAGCCGCACGGGTTGGCAGGAGCGCAATTACACGATGGCGAAAGAGAAAAAGCGCGGATTTTTTTCCTGGCTGGGATTAGGGCGTCAGGACGAGGAGAAAGCAGAACAACCGCAACCGGTGCCGGAAGCGACGCAGACGGCGGATGACGCAACGCCTGCGGCTCAGGAGCCGACTCACCCTACTCAGAATATAAGCGGTGAGGTATCGGAACCGCCTTCACTGGACAGTGCGCTGGCTGAAGCCGGGGAAACGCCGTCGCCAGCATTGCAACCGGCGGATACTACGGCAGAGGTGCAAACGGCAGCACCAGAACAACCGGAAACGGCGATAGCTTCTGGTGCCGGGCTGCAGGCAGAGGCCGAAACGCTAGACGTTGAGGCTGAAGTAGAGATCGACGCCGAAGTAGCTATTGACGTTGAAGATGAGGTTGAGTCCGTACCTGATGCAGCGGTGGTTGAGGCTGTGCCAGTGGTGTCGCAGGAACAGGAGCGCCCGACAAAAGAAGGCTTTTTCGCCCGCCTGAAGCGCAGCCTCATAAAAACCCGCCAGAATCTGGGTTCCGGATTTGTCGGTCTGTTTCGCGGCAAGAAAATCGACGACGATCTGTTTGATGAGCTGGAAGAACAATTACTGATTGCTGACGTCGGAGTAGAAACTACCCGGAAAATTATCACCCGGCTGACCGAACATGCCAGCCGCAAGCAACTGAAAGACGCCGAAGCGCTGATCGCGTTGCTGAAAGCGGAAATGAGCGAGATTCTGGCGAAAGTGGACGCACCGCTGGCTATCGACAGCAAAACGCCGTTCGTCATTCTGATGGTCGGCGTCAACGGGGTGGGGAAAACGACCACCATCGGCAAGCTGGCGCGTCAGTATCAGGCACAGGGCAAATCGGTGATGCTGGCGGCGGGCGACACGTTCCGCGCGGCGGCAGTAGAGCAGTTGCAGGTGTGGGGCCAGCGCAACAATGTGCCAGTGGTGGCGCAACACACCGGTGCGGATTCCGCCTCGGTGATTTTCGATGCGCTGCAGGCTGCCAAAGCGCGTGGCATCGACGTGCTGATTGCCGATACCGCAGGTCGTTTGCAAAACAAATCGCACCTGATGGAAGAACTGAAGAAAATTGTGCGCGTCATGAAAAAGTTGGACGAAGAGGCGCCACATGAAGTGATGCTGACGCTGGACGCCAGCACCGGTCAGAATGCGGTCAGCCAGGCCAAACTGTTTAACGAAGCCGTCGGGCTGAGCGGCATCACATTAACTAAACTGGATGGCACCGCCAAGGGCGGCGTTATCTTCGCCATCGCCGATCAGTTCGGCATTCCCATCCGTTACATTGGGGTGGGAGAAGGTATCGATGACTTAAGGCCGTTCAAGGCGGATGATTTTATTGAAGCCCTGTTTGCCCGTGAGGATTAAAACAGATGATTCGGTTTGAGCAGGTCAGCAAGGCGTATCTCGGTGGTCGCCAGGCGTTGCAGGGGGTGGATTTTCATATCCGCCCGGCCGAGATGGTATTTCTGACCGGTCACTCTGGTGCGGGGAAAAGTACCCTGCTGAAGCTGATTTGCGGGATTGAACGCCCAAGCGCGGGCCACATCCTGTTTGGCGGCCACGATATCAGCCGCCTGAAGAAACGTGAGGTGCCGTTTCTGCGCCGCCAGATCGGTATGATCTTTCAGGATCATCATTTACTGATGGATCGCACGGTGTATGAAAACGTCGCCATGCCGCTGATTATCTCCGGCGCCAGCGCCGAAGATATTCGTCGTCGCGTGTCGGCGGCGCTGGATAAAGTCGGGTTGCTCGACAAGGCGCGCAGCTACCCGATTCAGCTCTCCGGCGGTGAACAGCAGCGTGTCGGCATTGCCCGCGCGGTAGTGAACAAACCGGCGGTACTGCTGGCGGACGAACCGACCGGCAACCTGGATGATGCGCTGTCCGAAGGCATTCTGCGCCTGTTTGAAGAGTTTAATCGCGTGGGCGTCACGGTGCTGATGGCGACGCATGATACCGGGCTTATCGCCCGTCGCCATTATCGGGTGCTGACGTTATCGCAAGGCCGCATGTTGGGAGGTCACGATGGCGAATAATACCCGCGCACAGCGAGCGGCAAGCAAAACCCGTTCTCTGCAAGGCGGCTGGCAGGAGCAGTGGCGTTATGCCTGGGCCAATACCCTGCGCGACATGCTGCGTCAACCGCTGGCCACGCTGTTGACCATCATGGTGATCGCCATTTCGCTGACACTGCCCAGCATCTGTTATCTGGTGTGGAAAAACGTCAGTCAGGCGGCGTCGCAGTGGTATCCCACGCCGCAGTTGACGGTGTATCTGGATAAGTCGCTGGATGACAATGCCGCCGAAGCGGTCATTGGTAAAATCAAGGCGGAAGAGGGCGTGGATAAGGTGAATTACCTGTCCCGCAACGAGGCAATGGGCGAATTCCGCAACTGGTCTGGTTTTGGCGGCGCGCTGGATATGCTGGAAGAAAACCCGCTACCGGCGGTGGCTGTGGTTTCGCCGAAACTGGGTTTTCAAACTAACCAGACACTCAATACATTGCGTGATCGCATCGCCGCTGTTCAGGGGGTGGATGAAGTGCGCATGGATGACAGCTGGTTTTCCCGTCTGGTGGCGCTGACCGGGTTGGTGGGACAGATAGCGGCGACTATCGGTATTCTGATGGTGATCGCGGTATTTTTGGTGATCGGTAACAGTGTGCGGCTTAGTATTTTCAGCCGTCGTGAAACCATCAATGTAATGAAGTTGATTGGCGCGACCGACGGCTTCATCCTGCGGCCATTCCTGCATGGCGGCGCGTTGCTCGGCTTTTGCGGCGCGGTACTGTCGTTGATCCTGTCGCAAGCGCTGGTCTGGAAACTGGCGGGTGCGGCGGCACAGGTGGCGGCGGTGTTCGGCACCACCTTTGTAGTACGCGGGTTGGGCTGGGATGAAGCGCTGTTGCTGGTTCTGATTGCCGCAATGATTGGCTGGCTGGCCGCCTGGCTGGCAACAGTACAACATTTACGCCGTTTTACATCGGAATAATCTGTATCACCGTTCGGGCCGGGCGTTTTCTGGTATACTCTTCCCTCGTGATTAATGGTGACCGGCGAGGGAAGCGTATTGCCACTGTCTTCGATGCACTCCTTCCTTCACTCTTTTTTCGCCAGCCTGCACCCATGCTTCTCCATCTTGATATGAAAAATAAGATGGTGAAAAATGGTGGAACTTGTGCAGTCTGTCACACTCTAAACTGGTAGTACGTCCTAAATAGTGTTTAGGCGCAGTAATTTGATTTTTAGGCACAGAAAGTGCAGCAATTACCGATATGCTATCCGATGATGTGCAACGCTATGAATGATCATATGAGAGGGGTGGAATGACCAAAGATATGCAAACTTTCGCCTTAGTTCCCCAGGGCAGTCTGGAAGGGTACATCCGTGCCGCCAATGCCTATCCGATGCTAACAGCGGAGGAAGAGCGGGCGCTGGCTGAACGGCTGCATTATCACGGGGATCTGGACGCCGCTAAGCAGCTGATTCTTTCGCACCTGCGTTTTGTTATTCATGTTGCCCGTAATTATTCCGGTTATGGTCTGCCGCAGGCGGATCTGATTCAGGAAGGCAACATTGGCCTGATGAAAGCTGTGCGCCGCTTTAACCCGGATGTGGGCGTTCGTCTGGTGTCGTTTGCCGTACACTGGATCAAAGCCGAAATTCACGAGTACGTATTACGCAACTGGCGTATCGTCAAGGTGGCGACGACCAAGGCGCAGCGCAAGCTGTTCTTTAACTTGCGTAAAACCAAGCAGCGCCTGGGCTGGTTTAATCAGGATGAAGTGGAGCTGGTAGCGCGCGAGCTGGGTGTGACCAGCAAAGATGTGCGTGAAATGGAATCTCGCATGGCGGCTCAGGATATGACGTTTGACCCGTCGCCTGAAGACGATGCTCAGCCGGGCCAGCCGATGGCGCCGATGTTGTATTTGCAGGACAAATCTTCCGACTTTGCCGATGGCATCGAAGAGGACAACTGGGAAACCCATGCGGCAGACAAGTTGACCTATGCGCTGGAAGGGCTGGATGAACGTAGCCAGCACATTATTCGTGCCCGTTGGCTGGATGACGACAATAAGTCTACGTTGCAGGAACTGGCGGATCATTATGGCGTGTCTGCTGAGCGTGTGCGCCAGCTTGAGAAGAATGCCATGAAGAAACTGCGGGCTGCTATCGAAGCGTAACGTCAGTTCAATTACACGTACGTTTCAATTAAGCGCACGCTTTAATGTAAACGACCGGGAAAGTTCAGGCTTCCCGGTCGTTTGTTTTTATACCCAAGGGTCTTTTATTGCCGTATATCCTACGGCGTGCCACTACTTCTCTTCCCTGTTCATTTCCCGTTCTGGTTGACGATATATTCCCAGCCGCCGGATACCGGATAGAAACCGCAGGACTTCATGAATGTGTCCATCACGGCTTCGCTGACCAGGGCGTGGTCGGCGGCGTCCAGCCACCACTCTTTCACGTCAGGGCAGGCACGCAGCACTTCTTCCACCAGATACTTGCCGACGCCATGCCGCCGGGTGGAGGTTCTGACTTGCAGGTCGGTTAATTCTGCGCTGTCACTGTTGGTATCGATTTCGACGATCACGCCTGCCAGCAGATGACCGTTAAAGCGGGCGACAAACAGGCGGTGATCATGGTTCAGGTCATGCTCCAGTGCGTCGAAATTCTGGTGTGGCCAAATGAAAGCCAGGTCATGCCTGTCCTGTTCGCTGATTGTGGTGAGGCGTTCAACCGAGAGTCTCATACGCGGATGCTCCTGTTGATTCTTAAGAATATTGTAGCGAGTCTATAGTAAAATGGGTGGTATAACATTTCCTGTAACGTTAACAGGGGAAAAGATTTCCCGATCATTAATATTTCGAGCAATCAATTATCTCTTCGTAATAAACCAGCATAACTGACTACTTATAAATCAAAAACCGGATTTTAAAGGCGGTGTTTTATGCTGTATGCGCCTTGTTTTACTGAGCATTCCAGTTGCTTTACAGGATAAAACTCCTGTTTAATATCATGAATAATAAAGTCTTATTAAAAATAGTTGCTTATAATGAACCTAACTTGTTGTTACAGATAAAAAAGAAAGTGCCGAGTAATGACAGTTGATGCCAATAATTATAGCAATATCCAAAAATGACAGATGGGGTAAAACGGATGAAATTAAGCAAAGGTAACGCGTTGCTGATGGGGTGTCTGGCTGCGGCGATAAGCCATGCGGTGAACGCGGCGGATATCAAAGTCGCTATTGTCGGTGCGATGTCCGGTCCGGTGGCGCAATATGGCGATATGGAATTTACCGGGGCGCGTCAGGCGATTGCTGATATCAATGCCAAAGGCGGCGTGAACGGCAATAAGCTGGTAGGTGTGGAATTTGATGACGCCTGTGACCCGAAACAAGCGGTAGCGGTGGCTAACAAAGTGATCAACGAAGGGATTCACTATGTAATAGGCCATCTGTGCTCATCTTCTACCCAGCCGGCTTCCGACATCTATGAAGATGAAGGCGTGCTGATGATTACACCGGCGGCTACCGCGCCTGACCTGACGACTCGTGGTTATAAACTGATTATGCGCACCACCGGCCTGGATTCCGATCAGGGTCCGACCGCAGCGAAATACATTCTGCAGCACGTTAAACCGCAGCGTATCGCCGTGGTGCATGACAAACAGCAGTATGGTGAAGGGCTGGCGCGCGCCGTGCAGGATAGCCTGAAAAAAGCCAATGCGAATGTGGTGCTGTTCGAAGGGGTGACCGCTGGCGATAAAGACTTCTCCACGCTGGTAGCGCGCCTGAAGAAAGAAAACGTCGATTTCGTCTACTTTGGCGGTTACTACCCGGAAATGGGGCAGATTTTGCGTCAGGCGCGTGCGGCTGGCCTGACCACCAAATTTATGGGACCGGAAGGCGTGGGTAACTCGTCATTGTCTAACATTGCGGGTGCGGCCTCTGAAGGGATGCTGGTGACGCTGCCGAAGCGTTATGACCAGGTGCCGACCAACCAACCGATTGTCGATACGCTGAAAGCCAAGAAACTGGACCCGACCGGCCCGTTCGTGTGGACGACCTATGCCGCGTTGCAGTCGCTGAGTACGGCGATGCAGCGTACCGGCAGCACCGAGCCTGCCAAGCTGGCCGCTGACCTGAAAGCCAAGTCGGTAGACACGGTGATGGGGCCGTTGAACTGGGATGAAAAAGGCGACCTGAAAGGGTTTGAATTTGGCGTATTCGAGTGGCACGCAGACGGTACTTCCTCTCCCGCGAAGTAATTGACCGAACCCGTATTACTCCCAATACCGATGCCCCCTCAGCCGTCAGGCTGCGGGGGCAATGTCTAAGGTTAAGGTATGTCCGAGCAGTTCCTCTATTTTCTTCAGCAGATGTTCAACGGCGTGACGTTGGGCAGCACTTATGCGCTGATTGCCATTGGCTACACCATGGTTTACGGCATTATCGGCATGATTAACTTCGCCCACGGCGAGGTTTACATGATCGGTAGTTATGTTTCTTTTATCGTGATTGCCGCCCTGATGATGATAGGCATTGACGCTGGCTGGCTGTTGATTGGCGTCGCGTTCATCGCGGCGGTGGTGATCTCCAGCGCCTACGGCTGGAGCATCGAGCGTGTGGCCTACAAGCCGGTACGTAGTTCTAAGCGATTGATCGCCCTGATTTCCGCTATCGGTATGTCGATTTTCCTGCAGAACTACGTCAGCCTGACGCAGGGTTCGCGTGACGTGGCGTTGCCGAGCCTGATCCACGGCCAGTGGGTGTTGGGTGAAAGCAACGGCTTTGCCGCGACGCTCTCTTCTATGCAGTTGACTATCTGGATTGTCACTTTTCTGGCGATGCTGGCGCTGACGTTGTTCATCCGTTACTCCCGCATGGGGCGCGCCTGCCGTGCCTGCGCGGAAGACCTGAAAATGGCGAGCCTGCTGGGCATCAGCACGGACCGTGTTATCTCGCTGACCTTCGTCATTGGTGCGGCGATGGCGGCAGTGGCCGGGGTACTGTTGGGCCAGTTCTATGGCGTGATTAACCCCTATATCGGTTTTATGGCCGGTATGAAAGCGTTTACCGCCGCGGTATTGGGCGGCATCGGCAGTATTCCGGGGGCGATGATCGGTGGCCTGATTCTCGGTATTGCCGAGTCGCTGACCTCTGCTTACCTCAGTACCGAATATAAAGATGTGGTGTCCTTCGCGCTGTTGATCGTGGTGTTGCTGGTGATGCCGACCGGGATTCTGGGTCGTCCGGAGGTGGAGAAGGTATGAAACTGCACACGCTGGTTAATGCCGTGGTATCGGCGCTGGTACTGCTGGTGCTGGCGACATTCCTGATGGGGATGCAACTGAGTCTGGAGGGAACCCGGCTGGTGGTGCATGGCGCGGAAAAAGTACGCTGGATGTGGATTATCGCTGCCTGCGCGCTGGTGTTCCTGTTTCAACTGCTGCGTCCTGCACTGGCGCAAGGGGCTAAGAAAGTCTCCGGTCCCGGTTTTGTGTTGCCGAGCTTTGACGGCAGTACGCCGCGACAGAAGCTGCTGGCGCTGGCGTTGGTTATCGTCGCCGTTGTCTGGCCGTTCGTGGTGTCGCGCGGTACGGTGGATATCGCCACGCTGACCATGATTTACATCATTCTTGGCCTTGGCCTGAACGTGGTGGTAGGGTTGTCTGGCCTGCTGGTGCTGGGGTACGGCGGTTTCTACGCTATCGGCGCGTATACCTATGCGTTGCTGAGCCACTACTATGGCCTTGGTTTCTGGCAATGTCTGCCGCTGGCGGGTCTGACGGCGGCGCTGTCCGGTTTCCTGCTGGGGTTCCCGGTGTTGCGGTTGCGCGGCGACTATCTGGCGATTGTCACCCTTGGGTTTGGTGAAATCGTGCGTATTCTGCTGCTGAATAACACCGGTTTTACCGGTGGGCCGAACGGCATTAGCCAGATTCCGAAGCCGACGTTCTTCGGTCTGGAGTTTAACCGTACTCCGCAAGGCGGTTGGGATACTTTCCATCACTTCTTTGGCCTGCGCTACGACCCCAGCGATCGCATCATTTTCCTGTACATGGTGGCGCTGTTGCTGGTGGTGTTGACGCTGTTCGTCATCAACCGTTTGCTGCGTATGCCATTGGGCCGTGCCTGGGAAGCGCTGCGTGAAGACGAAATTGCCTGTCGTTCGCTGGGCCTTAGCCCAACCAAAATCAAACTGACCGCGTTTACCATCAGCGCCGCATTTGCCGGTTTCGCGGGTACGTTGTTTGCTGCCCGTCAGGGGTTCGTCAGCCCGGAATCCTTCACATTTGTAGAGTCGGCGTTTGTGCTGGCTATCGTGGTGCTGGGCGGAATGGGTTCGCAGTTTGCGGTAATTCTGGCGGCCATTCTGCTGGTGGTATCGCGTGAGTTGATGCGTGACCTGAATGAATACAGCATGTTGGTGCTGGGTGCCCTGATGGTATTGATGATGATTTGGCGACCACAGGGGTTGTTACCGATGAAGCGTCCGCAGATAACGCTACAGGTTGAGAAGAAGGAAGAGCAGGCATGAGTACGCAGCCATTATTGTCGGTCCGGGGCCTGATGATGCGCTTCGGCGGCCTGCTGGCGGTCAACAACGTCGAGCTGGATTTGCATCAGGGCGAGATAGTATCGCTGATCGGTCCCAACGGTGCCGGTAAAACCACGGTATTCAACTGCCTGACGGGTTTCTATCGCCCGACCGGCGGCACCATTGTGCTGCGGGACCAGCATCTGGAAGGTCTGCCGGGACAGCAAATCGCCCGTATGGGGGTGGTGCGTACTTTCCAGCATGTGCGCTTGTTTCGTGAGATGACGGTGATTGAGAACCTGCTGGTTGCTCAGCATCAGCACCTCAAAAGCGGGGTGTTCGCCGGTCTGTTAAAAACGCCGTCATTTCGCCGTGCCGAAGCCGATGCTCAGCAGCGCGCCGCTGTCTGGCTGGAGCGCGTCGGTTTGCTCGACCTGGCGAACCGTCAGGCGGGAAATCTGGCGTATGGTCAGCAGCGCAGGTTGGAGATAGCACGCTGTATGGTGACTCGCCCGGAATTGCTGATGCTGGATGAACCCGCCGCCGGCCTGAACCCGAAAGAGACGGAAGAGCTTAACGAGCTGATTATCGACCTGCGCGGCAACCATCAGGTTTCCGTGCTGTTGATTGAGCATGATATGAAGCTGGTGATGGGGATTTCGGACCGGATTTACGTGGTGAATCAGGGCACGCCGCTGGCGAACGGCACTCCGGCTGAAATTCGTAACAACCCGGATGTTATCCGTGCGTATCTGGGTGAAGGATAAAACGTTATGTTGTCATTGAATCAGGTTTCTGCGCACTACGGCAAAATTCAGGCGCTGCATCAGGTTAGCCTGCATATCAATCAGGGTGAAATCGTGACGCTGATTGGCGCCAACGGTGCGGGTAAAACCACCCTGCTAGGCACACTGTGCGGCGAGCCGCGCGCCTCGCAAGGGTCGATCATTTTCGACGGCAAGGACATTACCGACTGGCAGACGGCGCGCATCATGCGCGAAGCTATCGCCATCGTGCCGGAAGGTCGTCGGGTATTTTCCCGCATGACGGTGGAAGAGAATCTGGCGATGGGCGGGTTCTTCGCCAGCCGCGAACAGTATCAGGAGCGCATTGCGCGTGTATATGACCTGTTCCCGCGGTTGTATGAGCGCCGTGCCCAGCGTGCCGGCACCATGTCTGGTGGTGAACAGCAAATGCTGGCGATTGGTCGCGCGTTGATGAGCCAGCCGCGTTTGTTGTTGCTGGACGAACCGTCGCTGGGGCTGGCGCCGATCATCATTTTGCAAATTTTCGACACCATCCAGCAGTTGCGCGAAGAAGGCATGACCATCTTTCTGGTGGAGCAGAATGCCAATCAGGCGCTGCGCCTGGCGGATCGCGGTTACGTGCTGGAAAACGGTCGCGTAGTGCTGGAAGACAGCGGTGAGGCTTTGTTAGCTAACGAAGCCGTGCGTTCTGCCTACCTTGGCGGTTAAACTCTTTCCGGGCCGGATTCCACCGGCCCGTTTTTCTATCATCCTTTCAAAAAAATAAGTGAGATTCGAGATGTCAACGGATGGGTTACTGGCGCAGCGCATGGCGCGCCTGAAAAGCTCCGCGATTCGTGAATTGCTCAAGCACAGCAAAATGGACGGCGTGATTTCGTTGGCGGGCGGCATTCCTTCTGATGCGTTGTTTGATTTCCAGGGCCTGAATGAAGCAACCCAACTGGCGATTACTGAGCAGCCGAAATCGGCGTTTCAGTATGGCCTGACCGAAGGCAGCCCGCTGCTGCGCGAGCGCATCGCTGAGCTGTGCGCCCTGCGTGGCGTGCACGCGCAGGCGCAGGATATTGTGGTCACCGCTGGTTCCCAGCAGGCGCTGGATCTGGTGATGCGCGCCACCGCCAATCCGCAGGATATTTTTGTGGTGGAGCGCCCGACTTATCTGGCGGCACTGCAAACGCTGCAACTGGCGGAAGCGCAGGTGATGTCGGTATCGTCCGACGAAAACGGCATGGTGGTGGATGAGCTGGCAGCACTGCTCGAAACCACGCGCATCAAGGGTGTCTATCTGGTGCCGAACTTCGGCAACCCTAGCGGTGTGACCCTGAGCGACGCGCGTCGCCGCCAACTGGTAGCGCTGGCCGCCCGCCACGATTTCCTGATTGTAGAAGACGACCCGTATGGCGAGTTGCGTTTCACCGAAGAACGCCATGCCACTATTTACCAGTTGGCGAAAGAAGCCGGTCATGCCGACCGCGTGATCTATACCTCGTCGTTTTCCAAAATTCTGGCACCGGGGCTGCGTTTAGGCTGGGCGATTCTGCCGGAATGGTTGCTGCATAACGTGGCGATCATCAAACAGGCTGCCGACCTGCACGCCAGTTCGTTGTCGCAGACTATCGTGGAATACTATCTGGGAAGTGGGCGCTTGCCGGCGCAGATTGACAAAATCCGTCAGGCTTACCGCCAGAAAGGCGAACTCTTGTCTGAATTGATGGAACGTGAACTGGGCGATGTCATCAGCTTCAATCAGCCGAAAGGCGGCATGTTCTTGTGGGCGCGTTTCCGTCAGCCGTTTGATACCACCGCCTGGCTGCAGAAAACACTGGCGCAGGGCGTGGTGTTCGTGCCCGGCGAGTTCTTCTTTGCCGATAAGCCGGACCAGTCAACGCTGCGTTTGTCGTTCGCTACCGCGACCGAAGAGCAGATGCATGAAGCGGTGGCGCGCCTGCGCCGTGCGCTGTAACCGGTATCATGCTTTCTGTGCCGCGTGCGCTTCATATCTGGCGGATGAGGCAGAGGGGAGTAAAAACCCCAGGGTGAAGACAGTGGTTTCACCCTGGGTATTTTATCAATCAATGTATAACCAGATTGTGTCCCATGGGAACATCGGCAATGTGGGCCGGGTCGTTCATATCCAGCCGTCTGCGTGAAATAGTTTCCTCCACCACGAACACTTTGATCACGTCCACCAGATGGGCGGCCTGATGGCTCAGGCTATCGGTCGCAGTGGCCGATTCTTCCACCAGCGCCGCATTCTGATGCGTGACCTGATCCAATTGTGCTACTGCTGTGTTGATTTGTGAGATTCCCAGTTGTTGTTCGCTGGTAGAGATGCCGATTTCACTGATCAGTTCGGCAACCTGTTTGGTCTGTTGCAAGATATCGCTCATGGTGCTGCCTGCATTGGTGACCAGATCAGCTCCTGTTTCGATTTTTTGTACGCTTTCTGTAATCAGGGTTTTAATGTCGTGTGCTGCACTGGCAGCGTGCTGTGCCAGCGAGCGTACTTCACTGGCGACCACGGCAAACCCTTTCCCTTCTTCCCCGGCGCGGGCGGCTTCTACTCCGGCGTTGAGCGCCAGAATATTAGTTTGAAAAGCAATGCTGTCGATCAACTGGATAATATCAACAATCTTTTGCGAGCTATTGCTGATATCGTTCATCACATGAATCACATTGCTGACCACATCGTTAGCTTTGTGGGCTGTGCTGTTGGCATTGCTAGCTAGTTCCGTAACGTGGTGGACAATTTCCACATTATGACTGACCGCGTTGCTGATTTGCTCCATGGATGCTGCAGTCTGTTGCAGGCTGGCGGCCTGCTCTTCGGTACGCTGGCTGAGATCGTTGGTACCGCTGGCTATCTCGCTGGCGCCCATCGCAATCGAATAGCTGCTTTGGCGAACCTGATCGACGATGTGACTTAAACTGTTGCGCATTACCTCAAGGGCTGCCAGTAAACTGTGATTATCGTTTTCCCGCAGCGGTATCGTCAGCGCCAGATTACCTTGTGCGATTTGCTGGGCAATATAAGTGGCTTCAGCCGGTTCTCCTCCGAGCGTTCCTTTGACGTGATGGGTAATCACCCAAGAGATAAGCGCACCGATCATCATGGCCCCGATAGCCAGAGTAAACATCGTATTACCGGCATTGTCTGCCTGAGCTTCCGCAACGGATGCCAGATCGTTGGTGGCATTTTTCTGGTAGGTGACGATGTCATCAATAGCCGCAATCAACTTGTCTTGCGCGGGCTGCATCTCGTTGAGGATGGTATTCCGGGCTTCTTCATTGCGATTGGCCTGCGCCAGTGCAATGGCCTTACTCAGTGCGGCGACTGCCTCTGGTCGGGCATTGGCCAGGTTATTGATAAACTGTTGGCCGCTCGCATCACTGGTCATGGATTTTAATTTAGTGATGATAGCGGCATTTTTTTCCACAGTTTCATCAATTTTCTTTTTCTCCAGACTCATTTTGGTGACATCGGTGAGCATAACCATATTTCGCACGGAATTGGTTATGACGATCATATTATCCTTATAGGATTGTATGAGCAGTAATTTAACGATGCGGTTTTGGGAAAGTGTTTTAATATCTGAACTTAATTCTCGTAGCTGTGTTTTACCGAATGTAGCGACTAAAAATCCGATAATAATGACGACAGCAAAACCTGCGCCAATCATCGTATTGAGTTTCATGTTTTTTAATCTGTTCATCGTGTTCCGTACCTGTGTGTCAATGTCTTCGTTCACATAGGTGATGCAAAGCGCTGTGCCAGAACAAAGGGATACCATCACCGTGTCATATGACATGGTTACCTGATACGCCTGCCATAGATTGTGACTGCGTTATTTCGATTTATATCAAACACACGACCTTCTGCTGGAAAATACTAATAACGAATCTTCTCAGTCCATCAGGTGGGCTCAGGTATGTTACGTTTTTGTATACGGTTATCAGTGCGATGTATTTTGGAAAAAATATCGCCGCACTGTTTTAATCCAGTGAAGACCTATTATCTGGTGTTGGGCTATGACACCGTAGGAAGGTGCATAGAAAGAAAGTCAATCAGGTGTCAGCACTCAAGTCATTCTGATAGGTGCCAGACTGGCAGATGAGGTCTTCCGTGGAAATATTCATTGGGCTGACAATATGACTATGGGAGTAAAACGGTCATTTGTCTATCAAGTGCGATATTTATTTTTTATTAAATTTCCAATTTGTGATTATTTTAATTTTAATTATTATCTGATGATGCAGATGTGCCTTGGCTATTGTGATGCCGGCGTGGCTGGCCGCTTTCTTGCACTTCCCCGTGGTTCAAAAATTAGAGGCCTGGACGTCAGGCGCTTACCTGAGGAAAACCGCCACATCACTGTGGCGGTCAAGGGAGACAATGGTTAGAGAAGCAACGCTTAGAACCGTTCCCAGCCGTTGCTATTGCCGATAGGGCTTGCCAGCGTCAGTTTGATGGGCGCTGGTTTTTTTAATTCCGGCGCAGTGTGCAACTGTCGGCGAGGAGGGGTATTTTCTGGTGTGCGTTCAACGGTAAATACGCTCACCAATTCCACCAGTTTTGTCGCCTGATTGCTCAGGCTGTCGGCTGCACTGGCGGATTCTTCAACCAATGCGGCATTTTGCTGGATGACGCTGTCCATCTGGGCGATGGCCTGATTGATTTGCGAAATCCCTGATTCCTGCTCGTGAGTGGTAACGCCGATTTCGCTGATCAGCTCGGCCACATGCTGTGCCTGGGTGACGACATCCGTCATGGTATCACCGGCGTGCGCCACCAACTGGGAGCCGCTTTCCACCTTCTCCATGCTGCTGGTGATGAGGTCTTTGATTTCACGGGCGGCAGACGCCGAGCGTTGCGCCAGTGAGCGCACTTCCCCGGCCACCACAGCGAAGCCGCGGCCCTGTTCGCCGGCACGGGCGGCTTCCACCGCGGCGTTGAGCGCGAGAATGTTGGTCTGGAAAGCAATGCCGTCAATCACGGTAATGATGTCGCCAATCTTGCGGGAACTGGTGCTGATATCGTCCATGGTGGCGATAACGTTGCGCACCACGTCGTTGCCTTTGGTGGCCGTCTGGCTGGCGGCGATGGCGAGTTGGGCGGCTTCGCGTACCGTTTCACCGTTCTGGCGAATGGTCTGGCTCATCTGCTCCATGGAGGCGGCAGTTTCTTGCACGCTGGCGGCCTGTTCCTCGGTGCGCTGGCTGAGATCAGCGTTACCGATGGCGATTTGCTGCGACCCGATGGCGATGGACTCGCTGCTCTGGCGCACCTGACTAACGATATGGCTGAGGCTGTCGCGCATGGTGCGCATGGAAGCCAGCAGGCTATGCTGGTCGTTGGTTTTCAACTGAACATCCACAGACAAATCACCCTGCGCCACCTGTTCGGCGATATGCGAGGCATAAGCCGGTTCGCCGCCCAGTTGCCCTTTCACCTGGCGGGTAATCAGCCAGGACACCAGAGCTGCCAGCAAGGCGCTGATGGCGGCCACGAGCAACAACAGCGTACCGGACTCGCGGGCACCCTCCATGAAGCTCAGAGACATGGCGATAGTGTCATTCTTGTGTCGGTTGATCATGGTATCCATCACGTTGAATAGTGTGGCCTGCGTGGTCAGCAGATCGCCTAAAATAAATGCTCTCGCTTGCTCCTGTTGGCCGGACAGGCTCAGTTCCATCACTTTGCGCACCGCATTGGAATAAGGTGGGCGTGCCTGATTGAGCTGCGCCAGCAATTCACGTGACTGTTTCCGTTTCAGCCTTTCATCCAACAGCTTGAGCAAGCGGTTGTTTTGGTCGATTAACTGCTCAAGATCGTGTTTTTCCTGAGCGAGATGAGTCGCGTCAGTCTGTATTGCGCTTTCCCTAACAATGCGGGCAGCTGCATTCATGTTGTCTTTAATGTCCTGCATAATAATCAGGTTATTCAAACGATTATTGGACAGATAATCCAGATTATCGCCTATATGAATTAACTGATTGCGTCCAAAAATCGCGATGATAAAACTGATCAAAATGACCAGTGTAAAACCCGACCCAAGCATCGTGCTGAGTTTCATGTTTTTTAGTGTTTTCATTATGTACCTTATTCTATTTTAGTGTTGCCGTCGTATTTGGCGTTGCCGTAATAAATGGGTTCGCCTCCCTGGTGTGAAGCGAATGTGTATATTGGTTAGCCATGAGAATGGCGACAAAACGTAGCCGAAATACTCCATGGCAGATTGAACTCAACCTTTCATTAGTGGGTAAGTTAATGATTTTTTAGTTAATTAATTTTTTAACAAAATATATTCCGGTTTTTATCGATATGGCACGTGAAAAAACAAGCAAAAATAATCGTAGATTTTTAATTTCCTGATAAAACATCATCCGTTAAAATATTTAATAAATTTATATGACGTAATAAATATATGTTCATGGGCAAAAAAGATGAAACCTAAAATGTGAAATATAATGGTATATAAGGGGAGTTGGCATCTGTCTTCCTCTTCCCCAATGTATTAATCAGAATGACGTGTTATACGCTGGATTAGCGTGATGCAACCGCCAGTCTTAAATCAGTATGGGGGTGATATTCGGCATATTGATGTTGCTGGTGATTATCTGTGACCACGAAGACATTCATCAACTGCACCAGATGACGGGCCTGAGCACTCAGGCTATCGGCGGCGCTGGCCGATTCTTCCACCAGCGCGGCGTTTTGCTGGGTAACCTGATCGAGCTGGTTGACCGCTTGGTTAATCTGGCTGATGCCTGACTCCTGTTCGGTTGTGGTAATGCCGATTTCACTGACCAGCTCAGCGACGCGCCGTGCCTGCGTTACGATGTCATCCATGGTCGCACCGGCGTGGCCGACCAACTGCGTGCCATTTTCCACTTTTTCCATGCTTTCGGTGATCAGCGCCTTAATTTCACGGGCAGCAGATGCCGAGCGCTGCGCCAGCGAACGCACTTCACCGGCGACCACCGCAAAACCGCGGCCTTGTTCGCCGGCACGGGCGGCTTCTACCGCTGCATTCAGCGCCAGAATATTGGTCTGGAAAGCGATGCCGTCGATCATGCTGATGATGTCGCCGATCTTACGTGAACTGGCAGTAATATCGTCCATGGTACGGACGACACTACCCACCACTTCGCTGCCTTTGGCGGCGGTATCGCTGGCATGAGTGGCGAGCTGTGCGGCTTCACGCACTGTTTCACCGTTCTGGCGGATGGTCTGGCTAATCTGCTCCATGGAGGCGGCGGTTTGTTGCAGACTGGCGGCCTGCTCTTCGGTGCGACTGCTCAGGTCGGCGTTGCCCATGGCAATTTGCTGGGAGCCGGTAGCGATGGATTCGCTGCTCTGGCGCACCTGGTTGACGATATGGCTGAGGCTATCACGCATGGTGCGCATAGCGGCCAGCAGGCTGCGCTGGTCGTCAGTCTTGAGCATCACATCCACAGACAGGTCGCCCTGTGCCACCTGTTGGGCGATATGAGAGGCATAAGCGGGTTCACCGCCCAGTTGCCCTTTAATACGACGAGTGATCAACCCGGCGATCAGGCTACCAGCAAGGGCAATCAATGCTGCCAGCGATAACATCAGTATACCGGCATTGCTGGCTTGAGATTCCGAATTGTTAGCCGTCGTGGTGGTGGCGCTTTTTTGGTAGAGCAGCATGGTGTCGATAATTTTGAATAGCGTCTCCTGAGTGCGGCGTACCTCGGTGAGGATTAGGTTTCTTGCCTCGTCGTCTTTGTTCTCCATTCCTTTTTCGATAGCTCTTCTGAGTGCCTCCTGATAAACCGGACGGCTTTGCTCAAGCTGAGTAAGCAGGGTTTTCTGTTCAGGGGTGACCGCTACTTTATGGAGCATGGCAATAATCTCGTCATTTCTGGACTCCACGCCATCAATACGTTGCTTTTCTACCCTCATTTGCTGTGAATCAGAAAGCAATACAATATTCCTGACTACCCTGGCGGTTATATTCAGGTTGTCTTTGTATTCCTGTATCAGCAGCAGATTGGTGATTCTGTCTTTTGATAACATCTGAATATCAGTGCTGAGATGACGTAACTGAAGCTGACCATAAATCGCCACCAGAAAACCGATAGCAATTACCATTGCGAACCCAGTACCCAACATAGAGCTTAACTTCATTTCTTTAAAAAAACGCATAGCGTCACCTTAACTTTATCTTATATAAGATTTATTTTATCCTTGGGATACCTGAAATACTTCACTCTGCGGGCAGGTTAGTTTCGTGGTCTGGCCTATGCAGAGCCGCGGTAAACGCTGCTTATTTCCTGCAATTCGAATTATTTCGGATATAGATAGTGGCTTCCATATAGTGTGTTTTAGGCAATAAAAACCCATTGGCAGAAACGCTTTGCCAGAGAAATATTGGCCTGCAGGTGTATACTAAACCGTTAATTTATTCATAACTCTATTCAAGACAAAAAATCTGCAGCATATTATATTCAGGTATTTTAACTACCTGAAGTGAAGGCTCTTCCTGAACAAATATAAGTATGTAAGGTTTTTGTGGGTTTGTCGACAAACCATAACAATAGCATTTTTTATTTATTAAGATATTTTAATGTAATAGCAATAATGCTATTTATTAAACTTTTTAAAAAATTAATTAAATATATTATGTCGCTAGTGACATTACTCAATGCATTCGAACGGTATTCACTGCCAGTGGTTGGTGTTGATTTTCAGGGAAGAGCGAAAAAGAAACCGCCACATTACTGTGGCGGTCAAGGGCGGGGTAAACGGTTAGCAGAGTCAGAACTGTTCCCAGTCGTTGCTGCTGCTTTTTTTCGCTTTCGCCAGTGCGGGTCGGGAAGGCACCGGTTTTTTTAATGCCGGTAGGGTGCGTGGTGGTTGCTGCCGGGGCGCCGCCGAGGTGTGCTCAATGGTAAATACGCTCATCAGCTCCACCAGTTTTGCCGCCTGGTCGCTCAGGCTGTCGGCTGCACTGGCGGACTCTTCAACCAACGCCGCGTTTTGCTGGGTGACGCCATCCATTTGGGTGACGGACTGATTGATTTGCGAGATACCGGCTTCCTGTTCCTGCGTGCTGATGCCGATTTCGTTAATCAGCTCAGCCACATGCTGCGCCTGAGTGACGATATCGGTCATGGTATCACCGGCGTGCATCACCAGTTGGGAGCCGCTTTCCACCTTCTCCATGCTGCTGGTGATGAGGTCTTTGATTTCACGGGCGGCAGATGCCGAGCGTTGCGCCAGTGAACGCACTTCCCCGGCCACCACCGCGAAGCCGCGGCCCTGTTCGCCGGCGCGGGCGGCTTCCACCGCGGCGTTGAGCGCGAGAATGTTGGTCTGGAAGGCAATGCCGTCAATCACGGTAATGATGTCGCCAATCTTGCGGGAACTGGTGCTGATATCGTTCATGGTGGTGATAACGTTGTGCACCACGTCGTTGCCTTTGGTGGCGGTCTGGCTGGCGGCGGTGGCGAGCTGGGCGGCTTCGCGCACGGTGTCGCTATTCTGGCGGATGGTCTGGCTAATCTGCTCCATGGAGGCGGCAGTCTGCTGCACGCTGGATGCCTGCTCCTCGGTGCGGCGGCTCAGGTCGTTGCTGCCGATGGCGATTTCACTGGAGCCGGTGGAAATGGCGGCGCTGCTGTCATGCACCTGCTGCACAATGCTGCTCAGCCGGGCGCGCATATCGCTCATGGCCGCCAGCAGGCTGGTGGTATCTCCCGGTTGCAGATCAATATTGATGGCGAGGTTGCCGCTGGCAATCTGGCGGGCGATATCAGACGCATAGGCCGGTTCGCCGCCCAGCAGCTTTTTGATTCTGCGGGTGATCAGCCAGGCGATGGCGATCCCCAGTACGGTTGACACGCTGGTGAGCGCCAGCATCAGAATGCCGGCGGCGCGTGCTGAATCACTGGCATCATCAGCAGACTGCCGGGTATCGCTTTTCTGGTAGCTGACCATGTCGTTGATGACTTTTAAGTAATTCTCCTGCGCCGGTTTCACCTCGTTCATGATGACGATTTTGGCTTCATCTGGCTTGTTATTCAGGCTCAGGGCAATGGCTTTTTGCGTGGCGGCCAGACTGGTGGGCCGCGCCTGATTGATGGCATCAAGCAGTGCTTTTTCTTTGGGGGTGGTCGCCAGCTCGGTGATGCGTTTTAGAATTTCACTGTTCCGTGCAATGGTTTTGGTAATTTGTTGTTTATCCCGCTCCACCTGATCCGGTGCGCTAAACAGCGTCAGGTTACGCATCGCAATAGCGGTGCTGTTCAGGTTATCTTTCAGTTCCTGCACCAGCAGCAACCCTTCCAACTGATCGCTGGCTAATGTATTTATATTTTTGCTTTGTTGTCGTAACTGAAACTGTCCATATTCAGAGACGGAAAAGCTGATGGCCAGCACGATGGCAAACCCGATACCGAGCATCGTGGCGAGTTTCAAATTCTTCAGAATACTCATGTTTATCCCCTATATGTTGTTTTTAATCACGACAAACCGGTGCGGATAAAAGAGAAAAAATAGCAAAGCTGCCAGGTCATTTGTGATGTCAGGGATTACTTTAATCGATTAATCTTTGTTATATCTTAAGAACTGAAATGATTTAAATTTTGTGAAATTTTGTTTCCTTTATTTTTGTTGTCGGCATATTGAGCTTTTGGTTTTTATGGTACGAAAATATTATCTATAATAACGTGGGTTATTTTATATCGAGTGATAATATCCAATATTGAGAAAGCGCATTTTTTTAACCATAAAGGCGGGTAGTTTTTTTAAATAATGCCTATCCCAAAGGTGAAATAGTGATACCTGTCATTCTCTGTATTACCGGTATATTGATGGCTTTTCTGCTGTTCAGGTGCAGGTATCAGCGGTCAGAGGTTGGATTAAGCAGAAACCGCCACATTACTGTGGCGGTCAGGGGAGGGGCAAAGGTTAGCAAGGTTAGAACTGTTCCCAGTCGGTGTTGCTGCCTTTGTTTGCCAGTGCCGGTCTGGCAGGGGCCGGTTTTTTTAATGCCGGTGGAGTGTGTGATGGCTGCCGCCGGGAAGACGGGGTGACTGAGGCGTGCTCAATGGTAAACACACTCATCAGTTCCACCAGTTTTGCCGCCTGGTCGCTCAGGCTCTCGGCTGCACTGGTTGATTCTTCCACCAGGGCGGCGTTTTGCTGGGTGACACTGTCCATCTGTGTAATGGCCTGATTGATTTGCGAAATGCCCGATTCCTGCTCCTGTGTGGTGACGCCGATTTCGCTGATCAGATCGGCTACATGCTGTGCCTGGGTGACGATATCCGCCATGGTTTCACCGGCGTGCGCCACCAACTGGGAGCCGCTTTCCACCTTCTCCATGCTGTTGGTGATGAGGTCTTTGATTTCACGGGCGGCAGACGCCGAGCGCTGCGCCAGTGAGCGTACTTCCCCGGCCACCACCGCAAAGCCGCGGCCCTGTTCGCCGGCACGGGCGGCTTCCACCGCGGCGTTGAGCGCGAGAATGTTGGTCTGGAAGGCAATGCCGTCAATCACGGTAATGATGTCGCCAATCTTGCGGGAACTGGTGCTGATATCGCCCATGGTGGTGATAACGTTGCGCACCACGTCGTTGCCTTTGGTGGCCGTCTGGCTGGCGGCGGTGGCGAGCTGGGCGGCTTCGCGTACCGTTTCACCGTTCTGACGGATGGTCTGGCTAATCTGCTCCATGGAAGCGGCAGTCTCTTGCACGCTGGCGGCTTGCTCCTCGGTGCGGCGACTCAGGTCGTTGCTGCCGATGGCGATTTCACTGGAGCCGGTGGAGATGGAGGCGCTGCTGTCATGCACCTGCAGCACAATGCCGCTCAGCCGGGCGCGCATGTCGTTCATGGCCGCCAGCAGGCTGGTGGTATCCCCCGGTTGCATCTCAACGTTGATGGCGAGGTTGCCGCTGGCAATCTGGCGGGCGATGTCAGACGCATAGGCCGGTTCGCCGCCCAGCAGCTTTTTGATTCTGCGGGTGATCAGCCAGGCGATAGCGATTCCCAGTACGGTTGATACGCCGGTGAGCGTCAGCATCAGGATGCCGGCGGTACGTGCTGAATCGCTGGCATCGTCAGCCGAGCGCCGGGTATCGCTTTTCTGGTAGCTGACCATGTCGTTGATGGCTTTGAAGTAATTCTCCTGCGCCGGTTTCACCTCGTTCATGATGACGATTTTGGCTTCATCCAGCTTGTTATCCAGGCTCAGGGCAAGGGCTTTTTGCGTGGCGGCCAGGCTGACGGGCCGCGCCTGATTGATGGCATCAAGCAGTGTTTTTTCTTTAGGGGTGGTCGCCAGCTCGGTGATGCGTTTTAGAATTTCGTTGTTTCGTGTAATGGTTTTGGTAATTAGCTGTTTATCCCGCTCCATCTGATCCGGTGCGGTAAACAGTGTCAGTTCGCGCATCGCAATAGCGATGCTGTTCAGATTATCTTTCAGTTCCTGCACCAGCAGCAGCCCTTCTAATTGGTCGCTGGCTAATGTATTGATATTGCTGCCTTGTTGCCGTAATTGAAGTTGCCCATAGCCGGAAACAAAAAAGCTGATGATCAGTACGATGGCAAATCCAGCACCGAGCATCGTGGCAAGTTTCAAGTTCTTCAGAATACTCATGGTTTATCCCCTATATGTTATGTTTAATCACGACAAACCGGTGCGGATAAAAGAGAACGAATAGCAAAGCTGCCAGGTTATTTGTGATGTCGGGGATTAATCTAACCGATGAATCTTTGTTATAGATTAAGAGCTGTAAAAATTTGGTTAATTATGATTTTTGTTTTTTTTATTCTTTATAATCAATGCATTGATTTTTATTGTTGATGATATTTGTTGTGGATTTTAATAATGGTAAAGTGCGTTATTTTATATCGATTGACGATATTGTAATGTCGAAAAATGGAATGTCTTCAATAACGATAACTATCGCCGTGGATATAGTGCTGGTACCGGAAGTTGGAAAGGGGCGTTAAATAAGTGAGTTGACGAGAAACCGCCACGTTACTGTGGCGGTCAGGGGAGACGTAAAGGTTAGAACTGTTCCCAGTTGTCGCTACTGCCGGCGCTATTTGCCAGCACCAGTCTGGATGGCGTTGGTTTTTTCTGCTCGGTTCCCGGCTTGTGCAGCGAAGGTGGCTGGCGGCCAAACGTATTCTGGATATTGAAGATGCTCATCAGCTCCACCAGTTTTGCGGCCTGGTCGCTCAGGCTGTCGGCGGCGCTGGCGGATTCTTCCACCAGAGAGGCGTTTTGCTGAGTGACCTGATCAAGCTGGTTTACTGCATCATTGATCTGCGAAATGCCGGATTCCTGTTCGTGGGTGGTCACGCCGATTTCACCGATCAAATCCGCCACGTGACGCGCCTGTTTCACCAGTTCGTCGATAGTAGAGCCGGCTTCGCGCACCAGTACTGAACCCACTTCCACTTTTTCGACGCTGGCGGTAATCAACTCTTTGATTTCCTTGGCAGCGGAAGCAGAACGTTGAGCCAGATTTCTCACTTCGCCCGCGACTACGGCAAAGCCTCGGCCCTGTTCGCCGGCACGAGCGGCTTCGACTGCGGCGTTGAGCGCCAGAATATTGGTCTGGAAGGCAATCCCGTCGATAACGCTGATAATGTCGCCAATTTTGTGTGAGCTGGCAGAGATGTCTTCCATAGTACGGACGATGTTGCCGACCGCCTCGCCCCCTTTGGCGGCGGTTGAACTGGCTGACTGTGCCAGTGTGCTGGCATTACGTACCGTATCGCCGTTTTGGCGGATGGTTTGACTCATCTGTTCCATAGAGGCGGCGGTCTGTTGCAGGCTGGCAGCCTGTTCTTCGGTGCGCTGGCTCAGGTCGGTGCTGCCGGCGGCGATTTCACTGGCGCCGGTAGCAATAGATTCGCTGCTCTGGCGCACCTGAGTGACGATTTGCGCCAGTTTTTCGCGCATCTCGTTCATGGCTGCCAGCACGCTGTGGCTATCGCCATTTCGCAGGTCAACGTTGAAAGCCAGATCGCCGTCGGATATACGTTGGGCAACCGTGGCCGCGTAAGCCGGTTCGCCGCCCAACTGCCCTTTGACGGTACGGGTGATGAGCAAGGCGGTTAATGCGCCGAGCACGGTGGCGGCCAGCGCCAGCGCCAGCATCAGCGTGCCGTCAGAACGGGCGCTATGCATGGAGTCCGCCACCACATTCATGGTGATTTTCTTTTGAAAGTCGAGCATGTTGTCCAGTGCTTTGAACACGCCGTCCTGAGCGGTTTGCATGTCGTTGAGGATCAGGTTGCGTGCCTGATTACGCTGTTCCGATTGGTCGGACATCCCCAGTGCGACAGCTTTATTGAAGGCTTGTAAATAAGCCGGGCGCACCTGCGTCAGCTGGTTGAGCTGATCGCGAGTTTCCGGGGTATCCAGCCGTTCCGACAGTTGCTTGAGTACTTCGGTGTTGCGCGCTATCTGCTTGTCGATAAGCTGTTTTTCACGCGCAATGCGTTCGGGATCGTTACTGAGTGCAATATTGCGCACCAGACGGGAGTTGGTATCGAAGCCGGTTTTGGCTTCCTGAATGAGCATCATGTTGGTGAGCGTGGTGTTAGAGAGGTGGTCGATGTGGTCACCCAGTATGACCAGTTGTGTTCGACCAAACACGGCTACCAGCAAGCCTATCACGATGACCAGGGCGAATCCGGCACTCAGCATGGTGCCTAGCTTCATTCTTTTTAGCGCGTTCATAGATATCCTTAACGTTGTTTATTCCATGCGTTCATTTGGGACCTCGTCCAGGAGGTAAGTTAGCTCTGTATAATTTGGGTTAATTCTATTTGGTATGAATGTTTTTTTTAGTTCGTGCGATAGATCTCCTGTTTATTTCGCTTAACTCTCTAAATAAATAGATAGATAATAGTTTTATAAGAAGTGGTAAAAAGAACCACTAAAACAAATAACTAATATAAATAAGTGGTTAGGATTAAAAGCTAGAGTAAAGTTTGTTGGCTAATAAGAGTAAGTAATAGTACGCGTTTTGTCGAATCTAATGTGTTAAGTCCGTAAATAAATTACCAATAAAATAATATTGGGTGATATGTTTACTATTTTCCTTAAGGAACGACAGCAAAAAAGAAATCGCTGTGGTCAGAGAATAAACCACTTTACAGCCGTACTGCTGGTGTGATGCTCAAATAATACCGTTGTTGACATGTTGCGGTGCTGCTTCCGTTTGCTGGTCACTACAGCTAGCGGGTTCTCCATAGAGGCTGGTTCTCCATAGAGAAAGTAAAACTGGCAAGGACGGGTCTATAAGTGCGGTGTTTTTCTACAATTCACTGATTAAAAATAAGAAAATCATTACCTGCCACCTGATTCTTCCGGTCTTTCTTGATAGCGTGCAATCGTATGCATTTGTCATTTTTTTGTCATGAAGTGGTTATTTTTTTGTCATTTTTGCGTGTCATGTTACCTGCCGAATATCAAGGTGCGCTTTTTCGCTCATGGCGCTCACAACGATCAGTACTCGCATCCGCACCCACCATGATCTCAGGAGACAGCATGTTTCAACACGCTATCCGTAAAACCGCCGCCGTTGTCATTATGGCGTTGGCTGCCAGCGCACAGGCGCAGGCGGTTACCGAAATCCCATTCTGGCATTCGATGGAAGGGGAACTGGGTAAGACAGTTAATTCTCTGGCTGACCGTTTCAACCAGACTCACAGTGACGTCAAAATCGTGCCGGTGTACAAAGGCAACTACGAGCAGAGCCTGGCAGCCGGTATCGCCGCGTTTCGTAGCGGCAATGCACCCGCTATCCTGCAGGTGTATGAAGTGGGTACGGCGACTATGATGGCCAGTAAGGCTATCAAGCCGGTATACCAGGTATTCAAAGATGCCGACGTGCCGTTCGATGAGAAAATTTTCGTACCGACCGTTTCCGGTTACTACTCTGATGCCAAAACCGGGCACCTGCTGTCTCAGCCGTTCAACAGCTCCACACCAGTACTGTATTACAACAAAGACGCCTTCAAAAAAGCGGGTCTGGACCCGGAGCAGCCGCCGAAAACCTGGCAGCAGATGGCTGAGTATACCGCCAAACTGCGTGCGTCTGGTATGAAGTGCGGCTATGCCAGCGGCTGGCAGGGCTGGATTCAGATTGAAAACTTCAGCGCCTGGCACGGTTTGCCGATCGCCACTAAAAACAACGGCTTCGACGGTCTTGATGCGGTGCTGGAGTTCAATAAACCGATTCAGGTCAAGCATATTCAGATGCTGGAAGACATGAACAAGAAAGGGGACTTCACCTATTATGGCCGCAAAGACGAGCCGACCGAGAAGTTCTATAACGGCGACTGCGCCATGACCACCGCGTCATCCGGATCGCTGGCGAATATTCGTCAGTACGCCAAATTCAACTACGGCGTGGCGATGATGCCGTATGACGCCGACGTGAAAGGCGCACCGCAGAATGCGATTATCGGTGGTGCCAGCTTGTGGGTGATGAGCGGCAAAGACGCGGCGACCTATAAAGGCGTGGCGGAGTTCATGCAGTTCCTGTCTACGCCGGAAATTGCCGCCGAGTGGCACCAGAAGACCGGCTATCTGCCGATCACCACCGCCGCTTACGAGCTGACCAAACAGCAGGGTTTCTATGACAAGAACCCCGGTGCTGATATTGCCACCCGTCAGATGCTGAACAAAGACCCGCTGCCGTTTACCAAAGGGTTGCGTCTGGGCAACATGCCGCAGATTCGTACCATCGTGGATGAAGAACTGGAAAGCGTCTGGACTGGCAAGAAAACCCCGCAGCAGGCGCTGGATACTGCTGTGGAGCGCGGCAACGCACTGTTGCGTCGCTTCGAACAGGCGAACAAGTAATCATATTCCGGGCCGAAGGGAGTCGGCCACCCCTGTCTTTTCTTGAGAACCCTGTTTTCTGAGAGCCTTGTGCATGAGTGCTTCCCGCCCTGTTTTTGGCCGCAGCCTGTTGCCTTACCTGCTGGTGCTGCCGCAGCTAGCCATTACGGTGATTTTCTTTATCTGGCCTGCCGGGCAGGCGCTCTGGTATTCGGTGCAGAGCGTTGACCCGTTCGGCCTGTCCAGCCAGTTCGTCGGGCTGGAGAATTTCATCAATCTGTTCCACGACAGCTATTATCTTGGCTCGTTTTACACCACGCTGCTGTTCAGCTTTCTGGTGGCGGCATCGGGGCTGATGTTGTCGTTATTTCTGGCCGCGCTGGTGGATTACACCCTGCGTTTCAGCCGCCTGTACCAGACGTTGCTGATTCTGCCTTATGCCGTCGCGCCTGCCGTCGCCGCGGTGTTGTGGATGTTTCTGTTCAACCCCGGTCTGGGGTTGATTACCTGGTTGCTGCACCAGTGGGGCTATGACTGGAACCACGCCCAGTACAGCGGTCAGGCGATGTTTCTGGTGGTGCTGGCGTCGGTCTGGAAGCAAATCAGCTACAACTTTCTGTTTTTCCTCGCCGCGTTACAGTCCATTCCTCGCTCGCTGATCGAAGCGGCGGCGATTGACGGCGCCGGGCCGGTGCGACGTTTCTTCAATCTGGTGTTGCCGCTGATTTCACCAGTGAGCTTTTTCCTGCTGGTGGTCAACCTGACCTACGCCTTCTTCGATACCTTCCCGGTTATCGATGCCGCGACCGGCGGCGGGCCGGTACAGGCGACCACTACGCTAATCTACAAAATTTACCGCGAAGGATTCGCCGGTCTGGATCTCTCCAGCTCGGCGGCGCAGTCGGTGGTGCTGATGCTGGTGGTGACCGTACTGACGGTTGTCCAGTTCCGCTTTGTCGAGCGTAAGGTGAACTATCAATGAGCCGTTCTGCCATGACCGCAAGCCGGATGATTGAGAACCGTCGCGGGCTGGATGTCTTCAGCCACGCCATGCTGGTGGTCGCCATTATGGTGGTGTTGTTCCCGCTGTATGTGGCGTTTATCGCTGCCACCATGAGCCAGGAACAGATGTCGCAGGTGCCGATGTCGCTGCTCCCCGGTGGGCACCTGTGGGAAAACGTGGCCTATATCTGGCGGCACGGCGTGGGCGACAATAATAGTGCGCCGTTCGGCCTGATGCTGTTTAACAGCTTTGTGATGGCGCTGGCGATCACCATCGGCAAGATCAGCGTGTCGATGTTATCGGCTTACGCGATTGTTTATTTCCGTTTCCCATGCCGTAACCTGTTTTTCTGGATGATCTTTTCCACCCTGATGCTGCCGGTGGAAGTGCGTATCTTCCCGACGGTTGAGGTGATTTCTCACCTCAACATGACCAACAGCTATGTTGGGTTGACGCTGCCGGTGATGGCGTCTGCCACCGCCACGTTTCTGTTCCGCCAGTTCTTTATGACGCTGCCAGATGAACTGCTGGAAGCGGCGCGTATCGACGGTGCCGGCCCGATGCGCTTTTTCTTCGACATGGTGTTGCCGTTGTCTAAAACCAATCTGGCGGCGCTGTTCGTCATCACCTTTATCTATGGCTGGAACCAGTACCTGTGGCCGCTTCTGATCGTCAACGACCCGCATCTTGGCACCGCTGTCGCCGGGATTCAGAGCATGATCGCCACCGGCGACACGGCGACGCCCTGGCATCAGGTGATGGCGGCGATGCTGATGACGATGCTGCCGCCGCTGTTGGTAGTGCTACTGATGCAACGCTGGTTTGTTCGCGGTCTGGTTGATAGTGAGAAATAGAACCCTATGGCATGTTTAAAACTTCAGGCCGTCACCAAATCCTATGACGGTAAAACGCAGGTAATTCAGCCGATTGATCTCGACGTGGCGGACGGCGAATTCGTGGTGATGGTAGGGCCGTCCGGCTGCGGTAAATCGACGCTGTTGCGTATGGTGGCCGGTCTGGAACAGACCACCAGCGGCGATATTTATATCGGCGATGAGCGTGTAACGGATAAAGAACCTAAAGATCGCGGCATTGCGATGGTGTTCCAGAATTACGCGCTCTATCCGCATATGAGCGTTTACGACAACATGGCCTACGGCCTGAAAATCCGGGGCTTTGGTAAAGAGCAGATTCGCCAGCGGGTAGATGAAGCGGCGCGTATTCTGGAACTGCAACCGCTGTTGCAGCGTAAACCGCGCGAGCTGTCTGGCGGCCAGCGCCAGCGTGTGGCGATGGGGCGCGCCATTGTGCGCGAACCGTCGGTATTCCTGTTCGACGAACCGCTGTCCAACCTTGATGCCAGGTTGCGGGTGCAGATGCGTCTTGAACTGCAACAACTGCACAAACGGTTGAAAACCACCAGCCTGTATGTCACCCACGATCAGGTGGAAGCGATGACGCTGGCTCACCGCGTGATTGTGATGAACAAAGGCGTGGCGGAACAGATCGGCGTGCCAGCGGAGATTTACCGTAAGCCGGCGTCGTTGTTCGTCGCCAGTTTCATCGGTTCGCCTGCCATGAATTTGTGGGCCGGGCAGGTGAGTGCAGACGGTAACCGGCTCGAACTGTCGGCGGATTTCTCGCTGCCGCTGCCGGTGGCGAAACCGCAGTGGCAAGGGCGTGCCGTCACGCTGGGTATGCGCCCAGAGCATATTTTGCAGTCCACCGCCGATGCCGGCGGCGTGCCGCTGGTGGTGGACACGCTGGAATTGCTGGGTGCGGATAATCTGGCGCACGGCCAATGGGCGGGGCAGAATATCGTGGTGCGCCTGTCGCACGAACATTGTCCGGCGGTGGGAGAAACCCTGTGGCTTACGCTGCCGACGGTATCTTGGCATATATTTGATTCGCAAAGCGGATTACGGATGGAAGCATGACCCCGAATTGGCTTTATCCTGCTATCGTCGCCCACCGTGGCGGTGGTTCTCTGGCACCAGAAAACACACTGGCGGCGATTGATGTCGGCGCACAGCATGGTCACAAGATGATCGAGTTCGACGCCAAGCTGTCGCAGGACGGGCACATCTTCTTGTTGCACGACGACACGCTGGAGCGCACCAGCAACGGGTGGGGCCTGGCGGGCGAGCTGCCGTGGGACAAACTGGTCGGGCTGGATGCCGGTAGCTGGTACAGCAGCCAGTTTCAGGGCGAACGCCTGCCGTTGCTGTCTGAAGTAGCGAAACGCTGCGAGCAGTACGGTATGGCGGCCAATATCGAGATCAAACCGACCACCGGCTGTGAGGAGCAGACTGGCCGCGTGGTGGCGCTGGCGGCCCGTGAGTTGTGGCGGAACCATCCGGTCGCGCCGTTGTTGTCGTCGTTTTCAGTTGATGCGCTGGCCGCGGCGCAGCAGGCGGTGCCGGAATTGCCGCGTGGTCTGCTGCTGGACGAATGGGACGACGACTGGCGCGCCCTGACCACACGTCTCGGCTGTGTGTCGATTCACCTCAACCACCGCCTGCTCGATGAAGCGCGCGTCAGACAGTTGAAAGACGCTGGGCTGCGCATTCTGGTGTATACCGTCAATCAGCCTGACCGCGCTCGCACCCTGTTGCTGTGGGGCGTTGACTGCATCTGTACCGACCGGATAGATTTGATTGGACCGCAATTTAATTAACGTCGGCTGAATGTCGCCTGTCCTGACAGCACACCACGCCGGCTAATAATAAACCGGCGTATTTCATCCGGCGTTTCCTGTATGACCAGGGCTGTTCGGCCCACTCCCCGGCAGGGTTTGCCTTGCCGTCGTGACCCGCCATCAGCCTTCGCCCAGATGAACCGCGCATTTTTTCAAGGAAGGGCGATGCCCACGTTTATTATTTCTCTTTGGCACCAGATTTTTCTTTCCCTGCCGCTGTTTGTACTGATTGCACTGGGGTATGCGCTGGTTCGCCTTGGTCGCTGGCCGTCCGCGGTGACCGATGCGCTCACTAAATTTGTGTTTTCGGTTGCCTTGCCTGCCATGTTGTTCCGCATGATGTGCGATTTCTCCAAACGGCCAGCGGTAGATGCCCGGTTGCTGATAGCCTTCTTCGGCAGCTGTTTTATCGTGTTTGTGCTGGGGCGGGTGGTAGCGAGCCGGGTTTTCCGGCTGGATGGCGTTTCCGGTTCGGTGTTCTCGCTCAGCGGTATTTTCTCTAACAACGTGATGCTGGGCTTACCGATTGCTACGTTGATGCTTGGCCCACAGGCGATCCCCTCCGTGGCGTTAGTGCTGGTGTTCAACGGCTTGATTTTATGGACGTTGGTGACGGTTTCTGTGGAATGGGCGCGTAACGGTTCGCTGTCAATGCAGGGGTTTGGTAAAACCGCTGTCGGCGTGCTGAAGAACCCGCTGATCATCGGTATTCTCAGTGGAACGCTCTACAGCCTTACCGGCCTGCCGCTACCCGACACCCTTGATAAACCTATCGGTATGTTAGGGCAGATTGCGGTGCCGTTGTCGCTGGTGACACTAGGCATGGGGCTGGCGGAATACCGCATCCGCGATGGCTGGCAAATCAGCATGGCTATCTGTCTCATCAAGCTGGTGGTGCAGCCGCTGGTGGTGTGGGTGCTGGCGGTCGCGCTGGGTCTGCCGGAGATGGAAACCCGTGTGGTGGTGCTGCTGGGTTCGATGGCGGTGGGCGTCAACATCTACCTGATGTCGCGGCAATTCAATGTGCTGGGCGGTCCGGTTGCCGCCAGCCTGTTGATGTCAACCACGTTGGCGGGGATTACCACGCCGTTGATTCTGACGCTGATGGGCGTAAGGCTATAAACACCCTGCGCTACCCGCCGGTGATCCTGACGTGAGCGGCGGGTGGCGCAGATGTCAGTACCGGTTGGTATTGCCGGGGCTGGATTGCTGGATACGCTGGCGATTCTGTTCCAGTTGCTGTTGCAGTTGTTGCTGTTGATCGCGGCTGCGCTGCTGGATTTCCTGATTTAACAGTTGCTGTTGGAGCTGCTGGTTTTGCTGCATCTCCTGCAACAGCCGTTTCTGGCTGCTGATGCCGTTTTCAAATTGCTGCTGCTGTGGCGAGATCGGTTGTGTGGCGGCCAGAGCCAGCCACGGCAGGCTCAGAAGCAACATCAGGGAAGATAATATTTTCATGACTCCTCCGGGAAACAGCTGTCGGATAGATTTATTCTAGTGCTTAACGGTGGCGTCGTCCCGGCCTGCGCGGATTCGTTGGCCGATTGGCGACCTCATCCGTAGCTGGGGCGCAGGGACGGAATACGCTATACTGACGCCCACCTTTTTCGTGTTTTCTTGCCTGACTTTATCATGTTCCATATTGCGCTCTATGAGCCACAGATTGCACCCAATACCGGTAATATTATCCGTCGGCGGCCAATAATGGCTGTTCATTGCACCTGATCGAGCCGTTAGGCTTTGATTTCGAGGAAAAAAAACTGCGCCGCGCCGGGCTGGATTATCACGATCTGGCAAAGGTGCAGCGCCATGCCGATTATGCGGCGTTTCTGTCCGCTGTACCCGGATGCCGGATTTTCGCCTGTACCACCAAAGGCAGCCGCCCTTACGATGAACCCGACTACCAGCCGGGTGATGTGCTGCTGTTTGGCTCGGAAACCGCAGGCTTGCCGGATGCTATTCGCAACGGCTTCGCACCGGAGTTTCGCATTCGCATTCCGATGGAGCCTGACTGCCGCAGCCTGAATTTGTCCAACTCGGTAGCGATTATCAGCTACGAGGCCTGGCGACAAAATGGGTTTGGTGGCCGACGCTGACGCGCAGAACCCGCGGGAACCGACAGGAGCATGTGCGTTTAATGCCGTTGCAGGGCCTGGAGGATAGGGGTACGACGCACGGGGGTCGGGTTAAGCAGGAATACCACTTCACCCCGGTAGAATGGCGATGATGCCAGCCGCCGCTGCCACTGTTCATCCCACTTACCGTGCTGTACCAGTCCGAGCCGGAACGGCAGTGTCAGCTTCATCAACGCAGGCAGATAGGCGGTGTAATTTTCCACGGTATGCCGCCCCTGATAGGTCTGCACCACGATGTCATCCACCACCCCGTTCAGACGGTTGAGTTGCCGGATGTCGCCGGTTTTGGCCCAATCCAGCAACCCGGTAATGCTCAAACGGCAGTCAGGCGGTAGTTGCTGGCGGAGCGTTTGCAAAAAGGCGACATAGTGCGACAGGTGGTAGCTTTTGGCATCGAAATCGATCTGGATGCCATCGACCTGATTGCCGGCGGCGGCCCAACGCTTGCGGAGTTGCAACAGTCGCTGCAACTCTGGTTTACCGAGGCGCAAGTCAGAAACCCGAAACGACAGCCAAAGGTGCCTGACCGGCAGCGAGCTGACCGGGATGCCCTGACGCAGAAACACCGTTTTGCCTTTCCGTCGGGCGATTTCCCCCTGATGCAGGTAGAGCATAGTAGCCTGAGATAACACCGGCTGGGGCTGCACCGCCGCCCACAACCAAAAAGCCTGATAGTGGGTGGCGTTAACCGTGCTGCCGTGCGCAGTGAAACTCAGACACAGCAGGCTCATCAACGCAATGCCGCAACGGACTACCAGTAGTATTTGAGCTGTCGCGCCCATTGGCTGCCTTTAAAGTCCGTTTTGAGCTGCCGGAACCACGCCTTGCGCGTTTCTTTACTGATATCTTGCGAGCCGCAATCATTGTAGCCGCTGGGGGCGTAGCAGTAGATGGCGCGGTAGAGCGCATAGCTTTTATCTTCCGGTGGGGCTTTCGCGTCGGCAATCACCTGCATGTAGTTATCCAGACGATTAAATTCCTGGCCTTGATAGTGCTCGTCGGCATCCGTCAGGCCGTTAAGCATGTTGCTTTCGCCCCAGTCGAATCCCACGCCGTTGCCGGTACGCAGGAAGAACTCACCCATACAGTTGAGCGCATGGGCGTGATTAGGATTCATGCTCAGGATGGTGACGGTTTCCTGTAGCGTGGGGCATTCATACCCCTCTTCAGTGTCGCTGCCATCCCAACCGAACGCCGTCAGATCTTCTTCGTTCCAGCTCATGTTCTCTGTACTTTGCAACGGTGCAATGGTCTTAAGCAGTGCGCTGTCTTTCAGAAAACCAGCGTAATCGCGGTGTGTTAGCTGCTTGGTCAACAGGGTGTGCAGGGCGATGACGCGTTCTTCATGCGTCTGTTGCGGGCTGGTCTGCCGGTGCAACAACTCGGCATCGGCGCTGACTTTCAGGATGGCGGAGCGAAAACGCAGGTTTTTGACCGGGCTTTCCGGCGTGAACACCCGCTCCGGATGGCCGCTGTCCACCAGCGTTTGCGCCAGCGCCAGTTGCAGGTACTGTTGCTGGGTGTAGGTGGTTTTCAGCATCAGCAAATGACGCCAGTGTGCTTCCGCATCGTCCCACTGTTTTTGTTGTTGCATCGCCAGTCCGCGCAGTATCTGGCTACTGAAGGCGGTAACCTCGGTGATGTCCTTTGCGGTGGTCATGGGCAGGGTTTTCAATACTGCGGCGTAATCCCGCTGCTGATAGTACTGAAACGCCGCTTGCAGATAACGAAAGGCATCCGGCATACCGGCTTTGTCAAACAATGGTTGCTGGCGGGTGATCTCCTCTTGCGTCAGCGCGGGCAACGTCATCCAGCCGTCAGGGCTGCGCAGGCGTTTGATGTCCTGTACCAGCATCAGGATTGGCGTATCGGCTGAGGACACAAAGCGGTTGTCTTCCAGCAGTTTGTTGTCAATTTCGTTGCTAATGGTCAGCAGTTGATCCACGCTGTTGGCCGCAGCCAACACCCGACTGAAGCGGCCAGCTAACGCGGCGGTGTCGCCGCTGATCCACTCAGCCCGGCGGTATAGACCGTTAGCCGATTCGACATATATCCCTTTAGGATACTGTTTCAGGTACTCATCAACACGTTTCACCGCTTGTTGTCCGGCGGACTTGTCCATTTTGCGGGGGTCGAACATGTTGTATTCGTCCTGCGCGTCGTTCATCGCCTGATTAATCGATACCCGAATCAGCATATAACGGGCGGTTTCCGCCACCCACGGTTGGCTGGCCTGCAACAACTGCTGGAAGCCTTTTTCCGCTTGATCAAACTGGCCTTCATAAAATTGGGTGGCACTGATCAGGTAGCGCCGCCACTCGCCGGCATGGCCGGTTTCCGGCACGCTGGCGACATCGGTCATGACGTTATCAACAATGTATTCGCTGGACAGCATCCTTGTTCGCACCAGCGCTAACTGGGTTCGTTGGGTATCGTTCAGCTCTTTGTCTGCCAGCAGCAGGTCGAAAAAACGCTCCAGCGTGGTGAAGTCGTTGGAAATCCAGCGTCCATCCAGATCGACCGGCGTCAGGTCGCGCAGTTTGCTCAATTCGGTGTCGGGGAAGTGTAACTGCGCGGCTTTTTGCAGCAGAGAGGCGTTATCGTCATCGTCGGTTCCATCGTCCGACGGGGTGCTGGAGGAAGTTGATTTGTTGGTTTCTGCGCTGTCGCTGGCTTCTTCGGTAGCGGCTAATCCCATCACACGGTAAGCAGTGAAGGGGTCAACGCGTGAACGGGTCTGATCCGGCTCCGGCTGGGGAAGCGGCAGCGGAATATGATTACGGCTGCTTTGCAGCAGCACCAGATTGGTCCGGGTGTCGTTATCCGGCAGAAGATAGGGGAGCGCAGGCATACCACAATCGGCATCGGAAAAACCGCATACGCCATCGACGGAAGCGTACGCTGGCATCTGTGCCAGCGTGGCAATGAATCCAGCCATTAAGGCTAATCCTTTCATGTTCTTTTCCTGTGCAAGGTGTCAGGCAACATCAAGAACTTATTCCATCAGACATGTGCAGGTTCATGCATGACTGAAGGAATAACTACTTTTTTGCTTTTGCCAGCCGGGCTGCGCCACTTGTTGATTGTAGCCTGTTGATGGCAGTTTTAGTCCGGCGGCACAGGCTCTCACTCTACCCGACCGGAGGAAAAACTCAATCGGCTGAAGGTATGGATGTGATAGCGGGCGCGGTAGCCCGCGCCCGAAGAGAAGGAGGCACTATTATGCACGCGAGTCACTGTGCACGCGAGTCACGTTGATGATTGCCGTTAATTATTAACATTGATAGAGCGGTAGCCAGAGCGTGAGCTGCAAACCGCCAAGCGGGCTTTCATCGGCTTTAGCCCAGCCGCGATGTTGGGAAATAGCCGTTTCGACAATTGCCAGCCCCAACCCCGTACCGCCAGACTCGCGGTCACGGGCTTCATCGGTACGGTAGAATGGCCGGAAAATTTGCTCTCGATCTTCCGGGCTGACGCCGGGACCATCGTCACCAACAACAATGGTGACACCCTGAGCATCAGCCGAAAACGACACGGCGATACGGCTGTGCGAATAGCGCAACGCATTACGCACCACATTTTCCAGCGCACTGTCGAGCGCAGTTGGGTTGCCGAACAACGGCCAGGGACCGGGGGGCGATAGCACCTCCAGCGTTTTACCCATCTGTTCGGCTTCAAAGCGGGCATCATCCAGCACATCGTTCCACAGTTCGTCTGCCTGTAGTGCTTCCCGCGACAGTTCATTTTTGTGCTGGTTGCGCGACAGCACCAGCAGGTCGTTAATCATGCCATCGAGCCGTTGGGTTTCGGTTTCGATGCGGTTCAGTTCGTTGCCTTCCCCCTGACGCCGCCGCAATAGCGCGGTCGCCAGTTGCAGACGGGTCAACGGCGTACGCAATTCATGGGAAATGTCGGATAACAGGCGTTGTTGCGCGGTCACCATTCGCTCCAGTGCGCTCACCATCTGGTTAAAGCTGGCGCCGGTCGCCCGGAATTCCTGTGGGCCGGACTCCAGCTCAGGATGCTGCTTCAGGTTGCCGCGCGCCACTTCATCGGCGGCGTTTTTCAACTTGCGTGCTGGTTTCGCCAGGCTCCAGGCCAGCCACAGCAACAGCGGCGAACTGGTGAGCATGGTAACTATCAACAGCAGCAGCGGGCGGTCAAACAACAGGTTGATAAAATCAGATTGCGGACTGCTGGCGGGGCGCAGCATGTACATCAGGTAGCTGTCTTCGCCATCGCGTACGGAGAATGGTCCCAGCAATTCCAGCCGACCGTATTTTTTCTTTTGCGGGAAATCCGCGCTGTCAGACTGGCCGATGAAATTGCGCACCATCTGCATTTCATTACGCTGGGCGCCAATCACGCGCCCTTCGCTGGTGACCAGCAGCAGGCGCTGACCGGGTGGCGCCCACTTTTCGATAACGCGAAACAAACGGCGCCACCACAGCAAATCATTCGCCGGGTCGATCGCCAGCTCGGCTTCGATGTGCTGTTCCAGCATCAACCCCTGCCGCTGTTCGTTTTCCAGCAGCGGGGTGAGTTGCCGGGAATCCAGTTTCGGCAACATCAGCACCAGCATCAGCACCAGTGCCAGCGTCAGCCAGAAAATGGCAAAGATACGGGCAGTAAGGCTGTTGATCATACCATCGCAACCCGGATCATGCGGTAGACACCATCAGGTAGCCTCTGCCGCGCAGCGTTTTAAACCAAGGCAGACCATCCTTGCGTTCTGGCAGCTTGCGCCGCAGGTTAGAGATATGCATATCAATGGCGCGGTCGAACGGCGTCAGGCGCTTACCCAGCACCTCCTGACTGAGATGTTCACGCGACACCACCTGGCCCAGACGCTGCGCCAGCAGGTAGAGCAAGGTAAATTCCGTACCGGTCAAATCCAGCACGTCATTGTCGAAGCTGGCTTCCTGACGGCCTGGGTTTAGCCGCAGCGCATCCACTTCAATGGTTGGCGCGCTGGCTTCGCCGGCCTGCTGTTGGTCTGTCCAGTTGGAGCGCCGCAAAATAGCGCGGATACGGGCGACCAGTTCCCGGTCGTTAAAAGGCTTGGGCAGATAGTCGTCCGCGCCCAGTTCCAGACCGAGCACGCGGTCCAGTTCGCTGCCGCGGGCGGTAAGCATGATTACCGGCGTCTGGTAGCGTTGGCGCACTTCCTTGAGCGTATCAATGCCGTTTTTCTTCGGCATCATGATATCCAGCAATAACAGGTCAACCGAGTCATCCAACACGCTTAACGCCTGTTCGCCGTCATGGGCGACAACGACGTTAAAGCCTTCCATTTCGAGCAATTCCCGCAACAGGGATGTCAGCTCGCGATCGTCATCAACCAACAGGATTTTATTCATTATTTACCTACCTCCACGGGCAAAATACGTCATAGATCGCCGCTATTCCATGACTTTACGTAGTTTTACATCGTCTGACGCATGTTTGCAGCAAGGCAATTAGACTGAACTCATCGATTAGCCAAACAGTACACGGCACACCGTACGCCAACACAAGCGGTACGTGAACACAGAGGAGTTATTGATGCGAAGCACCATCATCTCGTTATCTCTTACTTCACTGCTGATGCTGGTAACCAGCACTGTGATGGCAACCAAAAACGATTTATCTACCGAAGACCATGTATTCTCCGAAAACCGTACTCCTGTATTGGGGAGCTGTTATCGGGATGACTCTGCCACGAAACGCACAGAGAGTCAGCAAGGCATGTTTGACGGTGTGAAGCTGACGGAACATCAGCGTCAGCAAATGCGTGACCTGATGCGGCAGGTACGCCATGAACAACCCGCGTATGATGCGAACGATGTGGAAGCCATGCATCAGTTGGTAACGGCGGAAAAATTTGATGCTCCGGCGGTGCAGGCGCAAGTTGCCAAAATGGTTCAGGCGCAAATTGTGCGTCAGGTGGAGATAGCCAGAGTGAGCAACCAGATGTACAACATGCTGACGCCGGAGCAGAAATTGATTCTTAATCAGAAGTATGAACAGGCCATGCAGACTGTGCGCCAACGGATGTCGGCGTCTGGTGTGGATAGTCAGAATCTGGAACTGTCCCGTCAGGGTCAGAACGAGAGTACCGAGTAGTGTAATGCGTGTTTTTCCGAGTAGTGAGAGTAGTGCTGAGAGTAGTGTGTTAGAGAAGTAACCTGTTTTCCTTGCCATAGACACCATCCCTGTCTTTTAGCCCTCCTTGATGGAGGGCTTTTTTTTGCCGGCGAATGGTAGATAGCCGTTTGTTTTTTGCATTAACGGCAATTTTTTAAAACGGCAATATGTTAATTTTTATGCCACTTCTGTGTGATTGGATTATTGACCTTATTTTCTTCCTGGGTAAATGTACCATTTTGTTGCGCTATGGCTTCGCCCGTTTCGACGATGGCATTCTGTATAAAATATTTCTCTTTATCACCATTAATAAATGTTAACTGATGGAATGCGGTCTTTTTCCCCCAGTCATCAGATGGCAATGAGATATATCTGATAGTATAGGTTTGATCCTGAAAACCGCCTTGCATGACGTAAACGCCATAATGCTCTTCGCCTTGCGATATTATTTTATAAATACCGTTGTCGTAATAGAATATTTTCGCATCGGGGAATGGCTTTTTCTCATAGAGTTTACGGTAGTGCAGCGTCTGCCTGTAAGTTGGCTTACCAAAGCCGACTTCAAGTTTTTGTTCATTGTTATCAGTTGTTAACGAGCTTGCCTGACTGGAACTTATTGCCATCAGCCCCAGAAAAAGAAATGAAACATTCATCTTCATGCCTATCTCCTTAACTTTGCTTCATGTTTTTATGAAAAATAATAATGCGTGCTAATTTATGTTAATTCCCATCAATTTATTCTATGAGTAAATTATATTTCTGTTATGTCAATGATGTTACTAATCATCATTTTCTTTCCAAATATTCACAAAAAAAATCGTTTTATTTTTTGAATACGGCTTGTTGTGTTGTCGATGTACCAACCCTCATCGTGCACGTTTTTGCTGGCTGGTCAGCATAATGCCCGGTACTGCCACAATGGGCTGAAATCGCTTGAAAAAGCGAGTGTCGAGAGCGTGGCGGTATTTGTTCCATGCCTGTGCATGGGTTCCTTTATCGCTAATTCTGATGAGACATATTATGAGCACGAAATATACGGCTCTGCTTACCAAAGTGGGAGCTGCCAGGCTGGCAAATGCAATCGCACAGGGAAAACAGTTGGAAATTACCCGGATGGGCGTAGGGGATGGCGGTGGTGTATTACCCACGCCCGATCCCTCCCAGACTGCGCTTTTGAATGAAAAACGGCGCGCCGCGCTTAATTCGTTGGTACTTGATCCGACCAATGCTAATCAGATTATTGCCGAACAGGTGATTCCGGAAAATGAAGGCGGATTCTGGCTGCGTGAAATAGGGTTGTATGATGCGAACGATAATCTGATTGCAGTCGCCAACTGCCCGGAAACCTATAAGCCGCAATTGCAGGAAGGGTCGGGGCGTGTACAGACGGTACGTATGATTCTGGCAGTCAGCCAGACTGATGCGGTGTCGTTGACCATTGACCCAGCAGTGGTGCTGGCCAGTCGGAAATATGTGGATGACAAGGCGTTATCTTCGCAGGCGTATACCGATACGAAAGTCACGGAAGTTAAATCCTATACCGACAATGGATTAGCCGCACATATTGCCGCTGTGAGTCCACACAAGCAGTATGCACCGATTGAAAGCCCGGCGCTGACGGGGGTGCCTACCGCGCCAACAGTAAATTCCGGGAATAACTCATCCCAGTTAGCGACAACCGCATTTGTGCATAACGCGATCGCTGATAACGCCTTTGCGCTGGATTTTACGAGCAGGGCGACTGGATGGGATGTACCGTGGGATGCCAAAAGCGGGTTCTATGAGGCCTATTTAGGGTCGTATTCACAGGCCGTGTTGCATTTTCACGGCTCAGCGTCGAGTTGTACCGCCCTTCAGTTTGCTGCGCGTTACGGTAACGGTGGGCTGAGTTATCGGACGTCCCGCGATGACAAGGGTTTTGAGCATGACTGGGAGCAGATTTACACCACCGGATTCAGGCCATCACCTGCGGATATTGGCGCGCTCTCGGTGGCCGAATTCAACCAGACCATTACGTCATATGCGCTACTGTCCAGCCCGTCGTTCACCGGTAATGTGGCTGTAACGGGCGATGGAACTCAAATCAGGTTGCAGCAGAGCACAGTGGCGCCAGCGTCCGGGTCGTATCTGCATTCAGTTGACAGTGCCGGCGCATTTTTGTGGGCGGTCGGGCGCAGTGAAAATAACCGGTCTTTAGAACTGGTGGGCAAAGGGGGGAATCGCGTCGCGCTCACGGATGGCGGTGATATCACGATTGCTCCCACTGTCGGCGGCGCAACACGCATTACCGGTACGGTAACACTGACCGCGCCCGCTGCCGGAGATAACAGCAACAGCGCCATTACATCAGCATGGTTCGCGGCAGAACTGGCGGGCATTCCGCTGCCATTTCCCGGTGCGGTTGCTCCGACAGGCTGGCTCAAGTGCAACGGCCAGACGTTTGACAAGAATCGCTATCCACGGCTGGCGCAGCTCTACCCATCAGGCACGTTGCCGGATTTGCGCGGCGAGTTTATTCGCGGCTGGGATGATGGGCGGGGAGTGGATGCGGGGCGGCAGCTGTTTAGTTGGCAGGGGGATGAAATTAGATCCCACAGCCACGATTTTGTTTCGTGGCCGAATAGTGGTAATTCCCAGTCTAAGGGCGGAGCACAGGACGCCAATGGTGGCGATGGCAGATACTACGTGCACAGCGGCATCGTTCTACCGGCAGGAGGTATGGAAACCCGCCCCCGCAATATCGCCTTTAACTACATCGTAAGGGCCGCGTAACGAGTGATAAATATTTTTTTGCTGTACAAAATGCCAACTGAGTAGTAACGGAATAATACCGATAAACTGATTTAAACCTATTTCGACACCTGTCTGGAATAACAACATATTAATTATTCTATGTGGCCTGCACCGACTGAATAATTCACCCCCTTGATATTCCTACCCGCCTTAATGGCGGGTTTCTTTTTATCCGTTTGTTGTGCCATGGCAGAAACAACGCCAGCCAGGCGATTTGCCGCCCGTCTCTTTGCATAATGTTGTCAGAGGCAACAACAAAATGGAATGGCTTGCAAAAACAGGCCGCGATTAGGGCTGTGTTCATTGCGATGCCACGTGCTGTTTAAGATGATTCAAAAGGAAAATGGTATGGCGGTGAAATACATGACATTACTCACTCAGGTGGGTACAGCAAAACTGGCGAATGCCACGGCGTTAGGGAAAATGCTGAATATTACCCATATGGGTGTGGGCGATGGCGGCGGTAATCCAACAACGCCTAATCCGACTCAGACGGCATTGATCAATGAAAAACGTCGTGCGGTATTGAATGCCCTGAGAGTCGATCCCGCTAATCCGAACCAGATTATTGCCGAACAGGTGATTCCGGAAAATGAAGGCGGATTCTGGCTGCGTGAAATTGGTTTGTATGATGCGGACGGGGATTTAATTGCCGTGGCCAACTGCCCGGACACCTATAAGCCGCAATTACAGGAAGGCTCTGGCCGCGTACAAACCGTACGTATGATTTTAGTGGTCAGTAACGCCAGTGCCGTCACGTTGAAAGTAGACCCGGCGGTGGTGCTGGCAACGCGTAAGTCGGTTGATGACAAGGCGATTGAGGTGCAAGCCTATGCCGATGGGCTGATGACCAGCCATGTGAATGACGCGAATCCGCACAAACAGTATGCGCCGATTGCCAGTCCGGCGCTGACGGGGGTGCCTACCGCGCCAACAGTAAATTCCGGGAATAACTCATCCCAGTTAGCGACAACCGCATTTGTGCATAACGCGCTCGCTGATAACGCCTTCGCATTAGATTTTACAAGCAGGGCGAAGGGATGGGATGTGCCGTGGGATGCTAAAAGCGGGTTCTATGAGGCCTATTTAGGGGCGTATTCAGAGGCTGTGTTGCATTTTCACGGCTCAGCGTCGAGTTGTACCGCACTTCAGTTTGCAGCGCAATTTGGTAACAGGGGGCTGAGGTATAGGACGTCCCGCGATGACAAGGGTTTTGAGCATGACTGGGAACAGATTTACACCACCGGATTCAGGCCGTCACCTGCGGATATTGGGGCGCTCTCGGTGGCCGAATTTAATCAGTCCATTAAATCGTATGCACCGATTGAAAGTCCGGCGCTGACGGGTAATCCCACTGCACCGACGCCACCGTTATTTGATGCGGATAACAGCATTGCAACTACGGCGTTTGTGCAAAGAGCCTTGGGTAATATGAGGTCAGTATTTGGTGTCAGAGAAAATCAGGTGCTAACTGGCGATGCGTTTGGCTGCTTTGTTGAAGCCCAGGTGGCAGGTATTACGATTACATTACCGAATGCCTCCCTTTGTGCTGGTGGGGTTATTGAGTTTAATAATATCTCTAATGGGACTGTGACTATCTCTGGTGCCGGGGTGGAAATTCTAGGGCCAAATAACCCATCCGGTTCCAGTACGATGATGGTTAAAAGTGGGACAAATATAAAATTCCTTTCCACAGGGCCACAATGGCGGGCAATTGGTGGTGGTGGTGCGGGGATAGGATTTAATGGTTACCAGATCTTACCGTCAGGAATTATTATTCAATGGGGCGTTGGAGCAACATTAGGTGCCGGAGTTATCAATCAGTTATTTCCTATTGCGTATCCTAATAATATCTTCTCTGTAGTGATTACAGAAAATGATTCTGCCGGATGGAATCACAATGATGTGACAGTGTATGGGCAAAGCAATAGCACGAAAGAAATGCTGAAAGGGTATGGTGCTTTTGTCCGCAATGGTGGATCTGTTGAGTTTTCTTCTGGTATTTCTTATAAGTTTATTGCAATAGGGAATTGAGGTGTAATATGTTTTATTCTAAATCGTCTAATGGCTTTTATAGTAATGAGATTCATGGTGTTAATATTCCTGATGATGCTATTGAAATCAGTGATGATTATTATCATGAATTATTAAATCAACAAACGCATGGTAACATTATTGTGTTTGATGAGTCGATAAAAAAACCGATTGCGGTGACCCCATCACCACTTTCAGAAACTCAATTAGCTGAGGCGGCAAGGCGTCAACGAGACAATTTATTGACTGCCAGTGACTGGACCCAGGTAGCTGATGTCCCTGTAGATCAACAAGCTTGGCGTATATACCGAGAAGCGCTACGTAAGATTCCTGAGCAGACGGGATTTCCTGTAAATATTGAATGGCCGCTATTACCGGGAAATAAATAACAGTATTTTTCTTTTTTAATTTTTCTCATTGTCTCATTTTATTTTCCCGCCTGAATGGCGGGTTTTTTTTATCCGTTTGTTGTGTCATGGCAGAGAAAACGTCAGTCAGGCGATTTGTCGCACGTCTCTTTGCATAATGTTGTCAGAGGCAACAACAAAATGGAATGGCTTGCAAAAACAGGCCGCGATTAGGGCTGTGTT
>NZ_JAAVXH010000077.1:0-1282 GCF_012273755.1 Dickeya sp. CFBP 2040 | reverse complement strand
CCTGTCTCTCCTTCTCCTGTTCTCGTTCTTTTCCCCGCCCATCCCCTTTTGCCGGGCTTAGCCTCCTGGCATGAATAGAAGCGCGATAAAAGCGTTTTACGTACTGTTTATTACTTATGTTAAAGATGGATATACAAATCTGATTTTTTATGAAAGATTTTCAACCAAGCGGTTATGTGCTCGACATTACCCTGGAAAGTCGTTATCTTCAGCAGCCTAGAAGGCTAAACGTATAAACGTATAAACGTATGCAGTGAGGTTAAGGTTATGCCAATCCGGGTTCCTGATGAGTTGCCAGCTGTCAGCTTCTTGCTCAATGAAAACGTCTTTGTGATGACGTCTTCCCGCGCTAAAACACAGGAAATTCGGCCGTTGAAGGTGTTGGTGCTTAACCTGATGCCAAAGAAGATCGAAACGGAAAACCAGTTCTTGCGTTTGCTGTCGAACTCACCGCTGCAGATAGATATCCAACTATTGCGTATCGATAGCCGAGAGTCGAAGAACACGCCGGTAGAGCACCTCAACAACTTCTACTGCGATTTTGAAGATATCGAGCACGAGAACTTTGACGGCCTGATTGTGACCGGTGCACCGTTGGGATTGGTCGATTTTTGTGATGTGGTGTACTGGCCGCAGATTGAGCGGGTGGTTAAGTGGGCTAAAGAACATGTTACTTCCACCCTGTTTGTGTGTTGGGCGGTTCAGGCGGCACTGAATGTCCTGTACGGTATTCCCAAACTGACCCGCGAGGTGAAGTTATCTGGGGTATATTCGCACCTTACGCTGCAACCTCATGCCTTGCTGACGCGTGGTTTTGATGAAACTTTTCTGGCCCCGCATTCCCGTTATGCCGACTTTCCTTCCAGTGTTATCCGCGAGCATACCGATTTGGATATTCTGGTGGAGTCTGATGAAGCAGGAGCCTATTTGTTTGCCAGCAAGGACAAGCGGCTGGCGTTTGTTACCGGGCATCCGGAGTATGATGCACTGACATTGTCGGGTGAGTATTTCCGCGACTGTGAAGCTGGCCTTAATCCGGTGATTCCGGTGAATTACTTCCCGGATGATAACCCCCAAAAGACACCAAGGGCGACCTGGCGTAGTCATGGGCATCTGCTGTTTTCCAACTGGTTGAATTATTACGTTTACCAGATCACGCCATTCGATTTGCGCCATATGAATCCGACGCTAGATTGAGATTGATTCTCTCCCTGTCCTCTCTCTTGTCTGGGCGCCGTGAGGCGCCTTTTCTTTTTCCTGTTTTCATACGTTGGTACATCTC
>NZ_JAAVXH010000076.1:0-300 GCF_012273755.1 Dickeya sp. CFBP 2040 | reverse complement strand
TTGTAGAACACTTCAATGTAATCGAAGATATCCGCGCGGGCCAGATCCCGGGTTTTGTAGATCCGTTTTCTGATGCGCTCTTTTTTCAGCGAACTGAAGAACGATTCGGCCACCGCATTATCCCAGCAGTTGCCACGCCGGCTCATACTGGGGGTCAGATTATTGGCCCGGCACAAGCGCTGCCAGTCGTCACTGCCGTACTGGCTGCCCTGATCGCTGTGTACTATGACCTCGCTGTCGGGTTTACGTCGCCAGACGGCCATCATCAGCGCATCCAGCGCCAGCTCCCGTGACAAGGTC
>NZ_JAAVXH010000075.1:0-2638 GCF_012273755.1 Dickeya sp. CFBP 2040 | reverse complement strand
GAGCAGGGACGTGGTTTTGCGGTGGTCGCCGGAGAAGTGAGAAGCCTGGCGCAACGCAGCGCGCAGGCGGCGAAAGAGATTGAGACGCTGATCGGCGAATCGGTCAACCGGGTAGATACCGGTTCTGCACTGGTACGTGAAGCGGGCAGCGCCATGGAAGTGATCATCTCCTCAGTATCGCGGGTGCATGATTTGATGGGGGAAATTTCGGCGGCTTCCGACGAGCAAAGCCGGGGTATTGACCAAATCGGCCAGGCGGTGACGGAAATGGACGGCGTGACGCAGCAGAACGCGACGCTGGTGCAGGAAGCCGCATTGGCGGCAGCAACGCTGGATGAACAGGCACAGAGCCTGGCGGCGGCGGTGGCGGCGTTCGATCTGGGAACAACGTCGGCGGCGTTACACGCACCGCGTACTGCGGCTCCGGCGTTAAAACGTCCGGTACTGAAAGCGGCTGCTCTGCCGGACCGCTCATCGAATGGTGACTGGGAAACCTTTTAACGTGTAGTACAATTCTGATTCTACTGTGGAATGCACCGGTTAGCCGGTGCATTTTTTATTGTCAGCCCTAAACCATCTCCTTGGGAAAGGGGTGGGTTGTAGTCTGAACGTTTTGAGTGGTATTAGTGCTTTATTCGATGCAATTTTTATCCGAATAAACGGTTGCGTCATCTCATTTTTTCTATCCCTGCCTATACTTGCTGATAATCAGAACGCACCGGTTCAGGTTTAATTACCATGCTTATAAAAACATTAAGGTATTAATTCTCTGGGTGACATATCCCGTCGATGGTGCTGCACGATACGCATGTTCTGACTATAGGGAGACTGCCATATTAGGGGGGTGACGCATACTCTGCTACCTAGCGAATCCTGGAAAAACGTCAAATAACATTCGGGAGTAAACCATGTCTTTTTTAAGAAATATCAGTATAAGAATGATGATGTTATTTATTATGGGTTTTTTCGTGGTGCTATGGGGAGGAGCGTCTGGATACAGCTTATTGTCATTAAAACAAGTTACTCTGCTGCTAAGCGATAACTCGGTTCAAGGCAAAACCTACAGTTATCTCACCTATGGTAATGACCAATATTTTCGCTCTGTCACCCGAATGGCGCGGGTGATGGATTATTTGCAGTTTAACGATACTGAGAATGCCAAAAAGACACTGGATATGGCGCTGACGGCCATAAATAATAGCAAGGGTGCATTGGATAAATTTAAAGCGGCGCCACAGATAGGTATTGATCGAAAACTCACCGACGAGATGGTGGCAAGCTGGTCAACACTGCTTTCGACTGCGATTGATCCCATGTATGCAGCGCTACAGAAAAATGATCTGGAGGCTTTTCGCAGCGTGTTTCGTAAAGTCTATCCGCCAGCCAGTTGGGCATTTGGTGATGTTGCCCAAAAATATACGGCAGCAGTCACGAATTCTGATTTTCTGGGAACGGTTAATACATACAACAATTGGACCCGAAATGTCTTAATTCTGGCATTGATTATCAGTGTGTTTATTTTCCTTATTAGCGAACGCTACCTGACTACGTACCTGGTGAATCCTATCACAGCGATCCAGGGGCATCTTGGAAAACTGATCGCCGGTCGTTTGGATCAGCATCTGGATGAGTTCGGTCGCAACTGTGCTGGACGTATTATTCCTGATATCAAACAGTTGCAGTTTAGCCTGAAAGATACCGTCTCGCTGATTCGGGATACCGCTGAGGCGATTTATCAGGGGGCGACCGAAATCCGGCAAGGTAATAACGATCTGTCAGGTCGTACCGAGCAGCAAGCGTCTGCGTTGCAGGAAACCGCTGCCAGCATGGAACAACTCAGTTCTACTGTGCAGCACAATGCGGAAAACGTGCATCAGGCAACCAAACTGGCACAGGAGGCATCTGACGCAGCCATACAAGGCGGGAAAATCACCAATAATGTGGTGGAGACCATGGACAGCATTACCGCCAGTTCCAATAAGATTGCCGATATTACATCGGTAATTAACGGTATTGCCTTTCAGACCAATATTCTGGCATTGAACGCCGCCGTGGAAGCCGCCCGCGCTGGTGAGCAAGGCCGTGGATTCGCGGTGGTGGCAGGGGAAGTGCGTAGTCTGGCACAGCGTAGCGCACAGGCGGCGAAAGAGATCGAGGGGTTGATTGCCGAATCGGTATCAAGGGTGGATATGGGGTCATCGCAGGTCAAGCAGGCTGGGGAAGCGATGCAGACGATTATCAATGCAGTATCGCACGTCAGTAATTTGATCGGTGAGATTGCTTCGGCATCGGATGAACAGAGCAGAGGGATTTCGCAAATCGGTCAAGCCGTTAATGAAATGGACGGTGTGACCCAGCAGAATGCGACATTAGTGCAACAGGCGATGGCGGCGATTGCCTCGCTGGAAGAGCAGGCGCGACAACTGACGCAAGCAGTGGAAGTGTTCCATCTTGGCAATGAGCACCACTCTGCGACGGGAAACATGAGCATGGCACTAAAGCGCTCATCGTCCAAGGGAACAACGCCTGCCTTACCACCAGCAAATAAAACCAGTGGACAAGGTAACTGGGAGCAATTCTGATCCTGTTGCATTGCCGCCCGCCGTATTCGTGTGTCATGAATGCGGCAGGGCGTGTC